>JAJXTK010000805.1 GCA_021783935.1 Myxococcales bacterium
CCGTCCAGCAGCGTCGCGGCTTCTTCGCGCAGGCGCACGGCGGCACGCTCGTGCTCGACGAGGTCGGCGAGCTTTCGGCCGCCGTGCAGGCGAAGGTGCTGCGCGCGATCCAAGAGGGGGAGATCCAGCCGGTCGGCTCCGGGCGCATCGAGAAGGTCGACGCGCGCATCGTCGCGTGCACCAACCGCGATCTCGAGGCCGAGGCGCGCGCGGGGCGCTTCCGCGAGGACCTGTACTACCGGCTCGCCGTGGTCGAGCTCGTGGCCCCGTCGCTCCGCGAGCACCGCGAGGACATCGGGCCGCTCGCGCGGGAGTTCGCGCGTCGCTACGGCGACAAGTTCGGCGTCGGGCCGGTGCAGCTGACCGACGCGCTCGTGCGCGAGCTGACGCTCGCCGAGTGGCCGGGCAACGTGCGGCAGCTCGAGAACGTCGTGGCGCGCATGATCGCCCTCTCGCCCGGGGGCCCGCTCGACGTCGACGCGCTGTCGGCCCGCGCGGGCGAGCCCTCCTCTCGCTCCGACGAGCCCTCGCCCGAGAGCGGCCTTTCGCTCAAGGAGCAGGTCGAGGCGTTCGAGCGCGGCCTCATCGCGCGCGCGCTCGACCAGTCGCAGGGCAATCAGTCGGAGGCGGCGCGCATCCTCGGCATGAGCCGCCCGACCCTCATCGACAAGATCAAGAAATATGGACTCGGCCAGAGCGCCTGATCCGGCCCATGCGCGACACGGGCGACGCAGGGCGAGGCGGCGCGGTCGCTTCTGTTAGGCTGCTACGTCGCGGATGGACGAGCTCTTGCCGGTGCTGGTGGCGCGCCTGCACGGCGTCGACGAGGCGATCGAGGTCGTTTCGGGGTCGCTCGCCGGCGCGGTCAAGCTGCTGCCGGTCGATCCGGAGCCCGCCGACCAGGGGCTGCACTTGCTCGAGCTGCACGCGCGCGGCCTGACGCGCCCGCTCATCCTGTTGGCGGAGCCGGTCGGCCCCGCCAAGGCGGGCCTCTACCCGCTGCGCGTGCGCCCGCTCGACGACGCCAGCGCTCAGCAGCTGCGCGCGTTCCTCGTGAACGAGGAGCTGCGCGCGTTCCTCGGCGACGATCCGATCGTCACGCCGGCGGGGGGCCGACACACCACGACGCCGGTGCCGGCCGAGTCGTTCCCGCCGGGCAGCCTCGACGACCCGCTGCTCGGGCGCGTGCTCGGCGGCAACTACGAGATCCAGAGCCCGCTCGCCTCCGGCGCCATGGGGCGCGTCTACCGCGGCCACCAGCGCGCGCTCGAGAAGCCGATCGCGATCAAGGTGCTGCGCCGCTCGTTCCTCGCCGATCCGAGCTTCGCCAAGCGCTTCCATCGCGAGGCGCTCGCCGCCAGCCGCCTCGATCACCCGAACGTGCTGCGGGTGATCGACTACGGCGAGGAGCCCGACTCGATCCTCTTCATCGTGATGGAGCTGCTCGACGGCGAGGAGCTGCGCTCGTTGATGCACCGCCAGCGCTTCTCGCGCGGGCGCCTCATCGACCACGGCTCGCAGATCTGCGCCGGCCTCGCCGCCGCGCACGACAAGGGGATCGTCCACCGCGACGTCAAGCCCGAGAACGTCGTCGTGTGCACGAGCCGCGACGACGACGGGCAGCAGGTCGAGACGCTCAAGGTCTGCGACTTCGGCATCGCGATGGAGCAAGAGGGGCACGGCCCCGCGCGTGCGCGCATCACCGGCGGAGACATGCTCTGGGGCACCCCCGAGTACATGAGCCCCGAGCAGGTGCGCGGCCTGATCGTCGACGCGCGCGCCGACGTCTACGCGGTCGGCGTGATCCTCTACGAGATGGCGACGCGCAGGCTCCCCTTCGACGAGAAGAGCGCCGTCTCGACGATGATCGCGCACGTCCAGCAGCGCCCCGCGCCCCCCTCGCGCATCGACCCCTCGATCGACGCCGAGCTCGAGGCGGTGATCATGCGCGCGCTCGAGAAGGACCCCGCCGCGCGCTTCCAGTCGGCGCGCGAGCTGCGCGCCGCGCTCCTGGCGCTCGACGTCGTCGCGCCGGTCGAGCCCACAGCGCTCGAGGCGGAGGCGGCGTCGCGCGCGCGCATGCACCAAGAGGCCGAGACCGTACAGGCCTTCGCGGCGCTCAACGACGTCGCCGAGGCGCGCGCGGAGGCCGTGGCGCTCGACCCGGACGCGACGCTCGGCGCGCTCGACGCGACGCTCGATCCAGGCGAATTCGTGCGCGAAGTGACGATCCTCGTCGGCGCGGCCGGCGCGTTGGCCCGCCGGGGCGACGCCGAGGGGGCGACCGCGATCGCTGCGCGCTTCTGCGCCATCGCGGCCGAGCCCTCCGAGCGTGCGTCGATCGCGAAGACGGGGCTCGGCCTGCTCGGCGACGAGGTCATCCAGACGATCGTCCGCCATCTGGTCACCGGCGAGCCGCGTCAGCGCGACGTCGCGCGCCAGGTCCTCGGCGCCGCCGGCGAGCGCGGGGCGCGCGTGCTGGTCGCCTCGCGCGGCGAGCAGGACGTCGAGCGGCTCGCCCGCGTGCGCTTCGTCGACACGCTGCGCGAGATCGGCACGCGCGCGACCCCGGCCAT
>JAJXTK010000806.1 GCA_021783935.1 Myxococcales bacterium
CGGCTCTTGCGCGCGGACGTCGCGCTCGGGCGCGCGCGCCGGGTGGCCTCGTCGCTGCTCGCGTGGCTGGCCCTCGCGTGCGCCGCGCTCGCCGCCGGCGAGGTCGAGCTCGTGCGCCCGGCCGATCGCATGTCGGTCGTCGTCGCCGTCGATCGCTCGCGCTCGATCGACCGCGTCGCGGGGGCGCAGGAGCGGGTGCGCCACGAGCTCCTGGCCGCCGAGCGACCGATGCGCAAGGACGATCGCCTCGGGGTGGTGACGTTCGGCGCGACAGCGGCGCTCAGCGAGCCGATGCACGCCAAGGGGGAGGGCGGCGTGCGCGCCGAGCCGTCGATCGGGCGCGACGCGACGGATCTCGAGGCCGCCATCCGGCGCGCGGTCGACGAGGTGCTCGCCGGCGGCGGCGGGCGCGTCGTGCTCGTGAGCGACGGCGTCTCGACGCGCGGCGATCCCTTGGTCGCGGCGGCGCGCGCGCGCGCCCTCGGCGTGGCGATCGACGTCGTGGTGCTCGAGCAGCAGACGCTCCCCGACGTGCGCGTCGTCACCGCGCGCGGTCCCTCGCTCGCCGACGAGGGGGAGACGATCGAGGTGCGCACGGTGGTGCACTCGCCGGTGCGCGAGCCGGCGGCCGGTCAAATCGACGCCGAGGTGAAGGTCACGCGCGACGGCGAGCTCGTCGCGACGTTCCAGACGAAGCTCGCCGGCGGCGAGGACGTCGTCCGTTGGAAGGACCGCGCGCCGCTGCCGGGCCTGCACCGCTACGACGTCCACGTGCGCCCCCTCGACGCGACTGCCGACGCGAGCGCCGAGGACAACGAGGCGAGCACGTTCGTGCGCGTGCGCGGCCCGTCGACCGTGCTGGTGCTGCAGGCCGATCCGGCCAAGGCGGCGCCGCTCCAGAAGTCGCTCGAGGCCGAGGGCTACCGCGTGGTCGTGCGCGGCAAGGTAGGCGTCCCCTACGATCTCGCCGAATTCGCGGCCTACGATCTGATCGTCCTCGCCGACCTCCCGGCGCGCGAGCTGGTGCCCGCGCAGATGACGAACCTCGCCAAGTACGTCAAGGACTTCGGCGGCGGCCTCCTGCTGCTCGGCAGCGATCAGTCGATGGGCCCGGGCGGCTACGCGCGCACGCCGGTCGAGGAGATCTCTCCGGTCACCTTCGATCTGCTCAAGCAGCGGCGGCGCTCGCAGCTCAGCGAGCTGATCGTCATCGACTACTCCGGGTCGATGGCGGCGTGGGTCGAGGGGCAGGTGATGAAGCTCGATCTCGCCAACGAGGCGGCCGCGCGCGCGGCGGCGCTCCTCGGCTCCGGCGATCGCCTCGGCGTCTGGCACGTCGACACCACGATCTCCGAGACGATCCCGCTCGGACCCCTCGGCGACAAGCGCGAGATCCAGAAGAAGATCCGCAGCGTCGGGCCCGGCGGCGGCGGCATCTACATCGATCTGAGCCTGCGCGAGGGGTACAAGGCGCTCGCGCGCGAGCCCGAGCAGAACCTCCGGCACCTCTTGCTCTTCTCCGACGGCGCCGACGCCGAGGAGCGCAACGAGGCGCCGACGCTCGTGCGCAGGGCCGCCGCGCTCAAGATCACGACGAGCGTCATCGCGCTCGGCGACGGCCCCGACGCCAACGCGCTCGCCGAGATGGCCAAGCTCGGCGGCGGGCGCTTCTACCTCATCACCGACGCGCGCAAGCTCCCCGCCG
Organism: Myxococcales bacterium; assembly: GCA_021783935.1. Classification (GTDB taxonomy): domain Bacteria; phylum Myxococcota_A; class Polyangia; order Polyangiales; family JADJMO01; genus CAIXWQ01. The sequence goes on from JAJXTK010000806.1 coordinate 1,706, forward strand.
TCTTCGCGCAAGAGACCGTCCTCGCCGCGCAGTCGTCGCTCCGCGAGCAGGACTTCATCCCGCGCGTGCGCAGCGACTCGGCGGCCATCCGCGGGCTCGACTGGAAGAGCGCCCCGTCGCTGCGCGGCTACGTGGTGACGCAGCCGAAGCCGCGCGCGCAGGTCGTGCTGGACGGGCTCGACGGCGATCCGGTCCTCGCGCTCTGGCCGATCGGCCTCGGCCACGTCGCCGCGTGGACGAGCGACTTCACCGATCAGTGGGCGGGGCCGTTCCTCAAGTGGGGCGGGGCGGCGCAGCTCGCGACGCAGCTCGCGCGCGAGATCGGGCGGCGGGCCGACGAGGCGCGTGTGCGACTCGAGGCCACCGCCGCCGACGGCGTCTTGCACGTGAGCGCGGAGCCGACCGACCTCGCGGGGTCGAGCGGCCCGATGCACCTTCGCGCGCACGTCGAGGGGCCTGGCGAGCTCACGCGCGACGTCGAGCTGCTGCCCGCGCCCGGCGGTGGCTACGCGCTCGACGTCCCCATCACGACGCCCGGCGCGTACGTCGTGCGCGCGACCGACGCGGGCGCGAGCGGCACCGAGTCGCTGCCGGTGGGGCTGGCCGCGACGGTGTTCTCTCGCGCCGACGAGCTGCGCACGATCGGCAGCGATCGGCGCGCGCTCGAGCGCGTGGCGGAGCTGTCGGGGGGCCTGGTGGTGCCCTCGCTCGCCGACGTGTTCGCGCGCCGCACAGGCACGCGTCCGACCGCCTTGCCGCTCGCGCCGATCCTCTTGCCCCTCGGGCTCGCGCTCATGCTGCTCGGCGTCGCCGCGCGACGGCTCGGCGTGCCCACCGCGCTCGTGCGGCTCGCGGCGGCGATCG
>JAJXTK010000138.1 GCA_021783935.1 Myxococcales bacterium
AGCTCCTGCTCGCGTCCGAGCCGCGCGAGATCTCCGACATGTCGACCTGGCGAGCGGCCGTCGAAGCGGCCGGCGTCGAGCTCGCGCGCATCTACCTCGAGACCCTCGGCCCCGAGTACGACGCGGCGATCGTCGAGGCGCCCGAGGGGCGCGCGGCGGGGCTCGCGGACGCTGCGCCGGCGCGGCGGGGCGAGCTCGTCGGGGAGCTGCGGGCCGCGCGGATCGCCGCGCTCGGCCCGCTCCTCGAGAAGCTCCGCGCGCACCCCGACGCGCTGAAGGTCATCGCTTTTGCGGCGAGCGCGACGCCGTCGGCCGACGCGCGCGTTTCGGCGCTTCGGACGCTCGCTGCCGGGCACGACGCCGGCAGCGTCCCCCAGCTCGCGGCGCTCGTCGCGCTCGTGAAGGGCGAGGCGCCCCTCGAGGTCGTCTCGGCGGCGGTGCAGCAGATCGCCCTCTACGCACCGCACAAGGCCATTCACGCGCTGTTCGCCTGCTTCGACGCGCGCAGCTGGAAGGTGCGCTTCGCCGCGGCCATGGCGGCGATCGAGCTGATTGGGAAGGATGGCCCCGCCGCCGGCACCTCGCCGAGCGCCTTGCTCGAGAAGCTGCCTGCGACGGCCGACGTCCCCATGGGGGTCGACGAGCTCCACGGCTACGCCGACGCGCTCGCCAAGGTCCGAACGCCGCTCGACGCGCACCTCGCGCTCGAGAAGGCGCTCGCGTCCAAGCGCCTCGGCGCGCGCCTGACGGCGGTCGACTACTACCGCGGCTACGGGACCTCGGCCGACCTGCCGAAGCTCCGCCCGCTCGCCGAGAGCACCGACCCCGTGCCGCGCTGCACGCCGGCCGACGACTGCGGCTGGGATCGCGCCTGCGCGCCCCCGAAGGTCGGCGGCGCCGCGGGGCAGACGCAGGCGCGCGGCGTCACGACGGTGGGCGAGTACGTGCGCGACTGCGTGCTCCCCGAGATGGCGCGGCGCACCCCGAGCTGACGCGACGCACTTCCTGCACGAGCACGCAGGCTCCCGCGGGCCTGGGCGCCGGGCCGGGGGCTGCATCCTGCGATCGTCATCGCGGGCCTGGAATTGCCTTCCAATCTGGGCAGGGCACGGCGCTCTGGCGGCCATCGCGCAGCCCGAGCACGCGACGCGCCCCACGCGACCAGAGGAGGCGACCATGCTGTTCCGCCACGAACCCGAGGTGCTGGTCGTCGGCGCAGGGCCCGTCGGCTTGATGACGGCGCTCATGCTCGCCGAGCGCGGCATCCCGGTGACGGTCATCGACGAGGAGCAGAGCACCGACACGCACAACTACGCGCTGACGCTCCACCCCTCGTCGCTGCGCCTGCTCGACGACCTCGGCCTCGCGAACGATCTCATCCGCCGGGGCGTGCGCCTCGACCGCGTCGGGCTCTACGGCGAGGGGGAGCTGCGCGCGACGATGCGGCTCGACTGGCTGCGCGCCGAGTTCCCGTTCCTCCTGGTGCTCCCGCGCCTCGCCCTCGAGACGCTGCTCGAGAAGCGGCTGCGGCAGAAGAAGGCCGAGGTCCTCTGGTCGCACCGCCTCGCCTCGCTGACGCAGAACGGCGAGGAGGTGCGCTGCAAGATCGAGAAGCTCGGCACCGACTCGGTCGGCTACTCGGTGCAGGACACCGCGCGCGTCGTCGTCAAGGAGGTCGAGCTCGCCCCCAAGTTCGTGATCGGCGCCGACGGCTTCCACTCGTCGGTGCGTCGTCGGCTCGATCTCGGCATGGAGCGGGTCGGGCCGCCGCAGGGGTACGCGCCGACGGAGTTCCTGACCGACGCACAGCTCGGCCCCGAGCTGCGCGTGATGCTCGACGAGACCGCCGCGCTGATGTTCCCGATCCCGGGGGGCGGCGCGCGCTTCACGAGCGAGCTGCGCGGCGACGACATCCCGTCCGCCGACGCGAGCGACGTGCCGATCGGCACCCGCATGCACCCCGCGCAGTCGCGCGAGGAGTTCGTCAGGAGCCTGCGCGCCCACGCGCCCTGGTACGACGGCAAGTTCACCGAGGTGATCTGGGGGGCGCGCGTGCGCTTCGAGCCGATGATCGCGCGCCGCTTCGGCGTCGGGCGCTGCTGGATCGTCGGCGACGCCGCGCACGTCACGGGGCCGGTCGGCGTGCACAGCCTGAACGAGGGGCTCGACGAGGCCCACCAGCTCGCCTCGCGCATCGCGCGCGTGCTCCGCTCGGGCGGCTCCCCCTCGCTGCTCGAGGACTACGACGCCGAGCGGCGCGCGAACTGGAAGCAGCTGCTCGGCCTCTCGCCGGGGCTCGAGCTCGGCCCGCACACCGACCCTTGGATCGCGGCGCACCTGCCGCGCCTGCTGCCGTGCGTGCCGGCGACGGGGGCCGAGCGCGCGGCGCTCATCCGGCAGCTCGGCGTCGAGCTCGCCCCCCTCGCGGGTTGAACGGGCTCACATCGAGCCGGACAGGTGGGCGACCGAGCGACTGCACGGTTGAACGCATGGCGGAATCCTTCCGCGGTCGGCTGGAGCGGCGCCCCCCGCCAGTGCAACTTTGCACCCCATGCTTCGCCGTGCGCGCCTCGTCACCTGCTGGTTCGTCACCCTGCTCGCGCTGCCGGCCTGCTCGGCCACCGGCACCAGCGACCTGATCGCGACGGGCGACGATGGCGGCGGCGCCGGCGACGACGGGGCCACGGCCACCGACGACTCCGCCCCTGCGAACGGCGCCACCGACTCCGGCACGGGGGCGACGACCGACACGGGCGGCACGAACACGGGCTCGAGCGGGGTGAGCGTGATCGTCGAGCCGAACGGCAACCGCGGCGCCGAGCTCGTCGACGCGATCCAGGCGGCGCGCACGTCGGTGCACGTCACGATGTACCTGCTGAGCTCCTCCGAGGTGATCAACGCGCTGATCGCCGCGCACGGGGCGGGCGTGGACGTGAAGGTCATCCTCAACCAGACCTTCCCCTCGAGCGGCACCAACAATTCGTCGAGCTACTCGCAGCTCCAGGGGGCCGGCATCCCGGTCGTCTGGGCCTCGTCGAGCTTCACGTACACCCACGAGAAGTGCGCGATCATCGACGGCGCGACGGCGTGGATCATGACGATGAACGCGACCTACTCGGCGCCGATCGACAACCGCGAGTACCTCGCCGTCGACACGACGCCGGCGGACGTCGCCGAGGCGGAGCAGATCTTCGCGGCCGACTTCGCGCAAACGGCGATCTCGCCGAGCGGCCCGCTCGTGGTGGCGCCGGTCAACGCCAAGCCCGACATCGTCGCGGTCATCGACGGCGCCCAGCACACGCTCGACATGGAGGCCGAGGAGTTCTCCGACATCGACGTGACCCACGCCGTGGCCCAGGCAGCCCAGCGCGGCGTCGCGGTGCGCCTCGTGATGGCGAACGACTCGGGCAACACCATCGGCAGCAACTCCTCGCTCGGCACGGTCAAGAGCGCCGGCGCGCGCGTGTACTCGTCCGGCGGCACCGCGGGGTCCTCGACCGCGAGCGCGCCGTACATCCACGCCAAGGTCGCGGTGGCCGACGGCGCGCGCTGCTACCTCGGCTCCGAGAACTTCACGACCGGCTCGCTCAAGTACAACCGCGAGCTCGGCGTCGTCCTCACCAACGCCTCGGAGATCGCGAAGATCACCAGCACGATCAACGCCGACGTGGCCAAGGGCACCGCGCTGTGATCGTCGGCGCGGCGGCGCGGCCGTCGCCGGCGCCGACGGCACGTCAGAGGAGCGGCGGCCGCGGCCGAAGTTCCCCCCTGCCGCGTCCCGCGGTACGGCTCGCCCCCGATGGGCCGCGTGGTCGTCATCGGCGCTGGGATCGCGGGGCTCTCCACGGCCGTCGCGCTCGCGCGTCGGGGGCGCGCGGTGACCGTGTTCGAGCGCGAGCCGCTCCCCGGCGCGGGGAGCACCGGGCGCAACGCCGCGATCTTCCGCCTCGCGGTGGCCGAGCCCGAGAACGTCGCGCTCGCGCTCGAGGCCCAGCGCCTCGGCGAGCGGCTCGTCGCCGGGGGGGTGATCACGCCGACCGGGGGCCACTACGTCTGCGGCGATGCGCGCGAGCGCGACGCCATCCTCGGCGCGTCGTCGAGCGCGGGGGTGCACGAGGTCCCCCGCGCGGCGGCGCCGGCGATCCTGGCCGGCGTCGATGGCCCGATCCTCTTCTCGCCGCGCGACGGCGTCATCGACGTCCACGCGCTCGTGCAGGCGCTCGTGCGCGAGGCCACGAGGCTCGGCGTCGAGCTGCGCACGTCGACGCACGTCGACGCGGTCGATCGCGCCGCGGGGCGCGCGATCGGCGTCGTCGTCGGCGGCGCGCGCGTCGCCGGCGAGTGGGTGGTCGACGCCTCGGGGCCGTTCAGCCCCACGCTCGCGGGGGCGAGCGACAGCGACGTCGGCATTCGTCCGCACCGGCGCCACCTCTTCGTGCTCGAGACCGAAGCGGCGACGCGGGTGCCGGGGGTGATCTGGAGCCTCGCCGACGGCTACTACGCGCGCCCCGAGTCGGGCGGGCTGCTCGCGAGCCCGTGCGACGAGACGGCGATGGTGGCGAGCGACGTCGTGCCCACCAACCCCGAGGTGGCCGCGGTGCTCTTCGACAAGCTCCGCGCGCTCGCCCCGGCGCTCGCCGAGGCGCGCGTGCGCCGCTACTGGGCCGGGCTGCGGCCGCTGACGGCCGATCACCGCTTCGTCGTGGGCCCCGATCCGCGCATCGGCGGGCTCTTTCGCGTGGGCGGCTTCGGCGGGCACGGCATGACGGCCGGGGTCGCGGCGGGGGAGCTCGCGGCCGCGATCTTGGACGGCGAGCAGCCAGCGCTCGCCTCCGCGCTGGCTCCGTCGCGCGCCTCGCTCGCGCGCTGAGCGGCTACTTCAGCCCGAGATCCTCGGCCTTCGCCCAGAAATCCTTGCCGTCGGGCGGGATGAGCTCGAGGTTCTTCGGAAAGACGCGCGACCAGCCCGCGATCGTGTCGACGACGATCACCGTGCCCCCGTCCTCGAGCACGCCGATCGGCTTGGCGGCGTCGGCGGTCGACAGGCGGATCGGGACGTCCTTGGTGATCGTCACCTCCTTGGTCGCGCCGTCGACCTTCAGCTTCGCCGGCGAGATCGAGACCATGCTGGTCGAGGCCAGCGCGTCGAGCATCTCGCCCCGCGGAAACGCCTTGAGATCGGCGCTGCGCGCCCACGCGTCGACGACGATCGCCCCCTGGTGCAGCACGTGGACCCAGCCGGACTTCTGCTCGGTCGAGTACAGGAGGATGCCGGTCTCGGCGGCCGGCACCTCCAGCGTGAACACGCTCGTGCCGTTGACCTCGTCGTAGAGATCGAGCGAGCGGCCGCGCAGCACCCACTTCTGCGCTCCCGACGGGATCTGCACGTCGGCGGTCACCACCTCGCCGATCGCGACGTCGGCCCCGCAGCTCGCCTTGCCTTTGAGCTTCTGGCCGGTCGCCGTGTTGGTCGTCTCGACCGACAGCTTGCCGGGGCTCGCGCCGGTGAGCTTCAGCCGCTCGCCGCGGCCGATCCAGACGTGGCCCGGCGCCACGGCGACGTCGGCGCGCGCGGTGAGCGGCACCTTCGTCGCGTCGAGCCACCCCTCGACGCGCACCGAGCCGCCCCCCTTGCCCGTCTTGACCTTGGCGCGCCCCGCCGTCGGATCAGCCGGAAGATCGGAGACCTCGAGCTGGATCTCTTGCGTGGCGAAGCCCGCGATGGCCGTGCCGTCCTTGCGCTCGCTGTAGATTTGCACCCCCTTCTCGACGACCCCCTTCCCCTTCACGACGCACTCGGCGCCGGAACCTTGCGGGTCGTCGGCGGCTCGAACCGGCGCGGCGGACCACGTCAGCCCGCCCGCGAGCGCGGCCGTGAAGGAGAGGGCGAGGATCGACGGAGAGAACGCGAGTCGGGAAGATCGGCTCATCGATGTGCACTCTACCAGCTGAGGAGGCGCGGCCCTTCCGGCGCCCAGGATTCGGACGCTCGAGCCCCATCGGAGATTCACGCAACGACCTCAGCCGACGATTCCAGTGTGGCCACGCCAACGCCCGCGCCGGTCGCCCAGGTGCCACCCCGCGCTACATTCCACGCGAACGACGAGCCCGCGGCGATGGCCGCGAAACCACGAAGAAACATGCGTAGAAACTCTCGCTCCCCGCTCTCTCTGCTCCTGGTCGCCGCCCTCGCGGCCCTCGTGGTCGTGGCGCTCCCCTCGGTGGCGCGCGCCGACGAAGGCGACATCTTCTCGCGCGCGCTGCACCAGGGCGGCGCCGCCGGCGTGCTGCTGGCGTTCGGCGCGGCGTACCTCGCCGGCCTCGCCGCGGCGGCCACGCCGTGCGTCTACCCGATGATCGGCATCACGGTGTCGGTCTTCGGCGCCAAACAGGCCAAGTCTCGCGCGGAGGCCATGCTCGTCTCGGGCATGTTCGTGCTCGGCATCGCGGCGCTGTACGTCCCGCTGGCGCTCATCGTCTCGCTCTCGCACTCCGTCTGGGGGCGCGCGCTCTCGAACCCGTTCGTCTCCGGCGGCCTCGCGCTGATCTTCGGGGCGATGGCGGTCTCGATGTTCGGCGCCTTCGAGCTGAGCCTGCCGTCGAGCCTCCAGAACCGGCTCGCGCAGGTCGGCGGAGTCGGGCCCAAGGGGGCCTTCCTGCTCGGCCTGGTGTCGGGCCTCATCGCCTCCCCCTGCACGACCGCGCCGTTCGCGAGCATCCTCGGCTCGTTCGGTACCCAGGGCGTCGGGCTGGGCACCACGAGCGTGTTCCTGTTCTCGATCGGCCTCGGCACGCCGTTCTTCTTCGTCGGCGCCTTCGCGGCGCGGATGCCCAAGCCGGGCGTCTGGATGTCGTACGTGAAGAGCGTCTTCGGCGTCCTGCTGATGGTGATCGCCATCGGCTACCTCAAGCCGGCCATCCCGGCGCTCAGGAAGCTCGCGCATCCGGGCGCGACGTTCGGCGCGATCACGGGGGCGGCGGCGATCTTCGGCCTCCTCATCGGCGCCATCCACCTCTCGTTCGGCGAGGGGACGGCGCTGCAGCGCGTGCGCAAGACGGTCGGCGTGATCGCCACGGTGGCGGGCGGCTTCCTCTTCTTGCAGTGGACGCAGCTGCCGAAGGCCGAGGCGGCGATCGTCGCGACGCAGGAGAGCGCGCCCGGCGCGACGAAGGCGGGCGCGGCGAAGGCGGGGGCGGTGAAGCCGGTCGTCTGGACGACCGACGAGGCGAAGGCGCGCCAGGTCGCCGCGACGGAGAAGCGCCCGATGCTGATCGACTTCACCGCCGACTGGTGCGCCGCCTGCAAGGAGCTCGAGAAGACGACGTTCGTCACCGAGAAGTTCTGGAAGGCCGCCGAGCGCTTCGTCACGCTGCGCATCGACGGGACCGACGAGGACAACCCCGTCTTCGACAAGAACTCGAAGACCTACGGCGTCCAGGGGCTGCCGGCGCTCGTGATCCTCGATTCGAAGGGGCACGAGGCGAAGATCTTCAAGAAGAAGCCGGAGACCGACGAGCTGACCTCGGCGCTCGAGCAGGTCAACTGACGCGCTGACCGCCGCTCTGCGCGGCGAGGCGTGACGAAGCCCCTCCCGCGGCGCCGCGGCGAGGGGCTTCGGCGTTCCGGGAGGGCTCGAGCCCGCGGCGCGCGCCCCCGCAACCGCCGCGCGCCTCGCGTCGACGCCCTCGCATGTCGCGTCACCCCCTGCTCCTCCTCGCGCTCTGCACCTCCCTGCTCTTCGCCTGCGAGCCGTCCCCCGGCCGCTCGCTCACGGCGCCCCCCGCCGAGGCCGGGCCGGAGAGCATCACGACCACCTGGGATCCGCCGTTGCACGACGGCCTCGTCGCTCCGGTGACGCGCGTCGCGATCGAGCTGCCCACCGCGCTCGCGCCCGACGCGCTGCGCCCGGGGCGGCTCTTCGTCGTGCGCGGCCGCCTCGATCCAGGGGATCTCGCCGAGCTCGCGCGCAGCAAGCCGCGCGACGACGTCGCCGAGCGCATCGTGCCGTCGCTCGCGTGGGGCGCCCCGACCGGCGCACCGACGCGCGTCGTGGTGCAGCCGCTCGCGCCGCTGGCCGACGGCGCGATCGCGGTCGTGCTGCTCCGCGACAAGCGGCCCCCCATCGAGGTCGACGGCGAGGTGCGCGACGACGGCACGCCGATCGCCACGCGCCTCTTCCCCGCGGCGGGGGTCGCGGCGCCGCTCGACGCGCCGTGGGTGTACTGCCTCGGCGCGGAGGCGAAGGTGCCGTGGCTGCCACCGCGCGCGATGCCCCTCGCGCCCGGCGACGCCCCTGCGGAGGCCTCGATGCGCTTCGAGCTGCCGTGCGTGGAGGTCGTCCCGCACGCCGGCGGCGGTACCTTCGCGCCGCCTCCGCGCGTGGAGGGCTTCGCCGCGCTCGACCCCTCGCCGGTGATCGTTCGCGACGACGAGGCGAGCGAGCTCGAGACGGCGCCGGCGCCGTGCGCGGACGAGGAGATCCCGCTCGGCCTCGCGTGCGCGCGCGTCGACGACGATCGCGTGGTGCTCGCCGCCGGCGACGCGCCCGCGTGGGTCGGCGGCACGATCGGCACGGCGCGCGTGCTCGCGCCGCTGCCGCCGCGTGCGCGAGCGGTGGTGCGTGGCCTGCGCCCCGACGCGCCGTTCACGCTCGATCTCGAGGTGCGCGGCGCGATCGGCGCGCACCACGCCGTCACGGCCCGGACGCGCCCTGCACGGCGGCATCTGGTCGTGAACGAGGCGCTCGCCCACCCGCCGTCGGGCTCGCCGTCGCAGCGCTTCGTCGAGCTGGTGAACGACGGCGCCGCGCCGATCGAGCTCGCCGGCCTGTTCGTGCGCGACGGGGCGAGCGACATCGCGCTGCCCGAGGCGACGCTCCCGTCAGGCGCGTACTTGCTGCTCTTGCCCGACGCGTACGTCGACGGGCTCGCGGGCGACGACCTCCCCGACTCGCACGCGCTGCGCCTCTACGTCGACGAGCTGCACCTGAAGGACGAGATCGCGGTCGTCGACGACGACGGCGTCACCGTGCGCTCGACGATGCCGGTCTCGGGCTCGACCCGCACCGCCTCGCGCGGCCGGCGCACGCCCGAGCGCCCCGACGACGCGGCCGACGCCTTCGGCTGGGACGCGATCGGGCGCGCGACGCCAGGGCGCGCGAATCGGCTCGCGCCCTGACGCGAGGGCCTACGCCCGGGCCGGGACGCGCGCGCGCGGCTCGGCGAGGAAGGGCGCGACGCGATCGCGCAGGAAGCGCACCACGCGCGTGCGCATCAGGTCGGGCTGCTCGATCACGGCCGCGTGGCTGCCGTTGCGCAGCAAGAGCAGCTCGCCGCCGGGGATCGCCTCGGCCATGTTGCGCGCGAGCTCAGGGGGCGTGAAGGTGTCGCGCTCGGCGCCGACGACGAGGCTCGGGACGCCGATGTGCGCGAGCAGGTCTTCGGCGGAGTGCTCGCCCGCCGAGCGCAGGACCTTCACGAAGAGCGCGAAGTCCACCGTCGTCATGTGCTTCAGGTACGGCACGAGGTCCTCGCGCCGCATGTTCGCCTTGTCGACCTCGCCGGTGAGGTACGAGAGCTTCACCGAGAGATCGGTCGGCACACGCGACCACAGGGCGCGCGCGAGCTCGGGGTACTCGGTGACCCAGCGCAGGATCTTCGGCAGCAGCTGCGCGAGCACGTTGGTGCCATGGAAGGTCTCGGTGACCCTCCCCGGCGCGCCGCAGCAGAGCACCAGCCCCGCGATCCCCTCAGGGCGCAGCCGGTAGGCCTCGAGCGCGACCTGCACGCCGAAGGAGTGACCGACGAGCACCACGGGCGGATCGCCGAGGTGCTGGCGCACCCGGTCGAGATCCCGCGCGAAGTCCTCGACCTCGACCCGCTCGGGATCGACGGGGGCGCCGCTGCGCCCGTGCCCGCGGTAGTGCCAATGCGCGACCGGCCCGACGGCCGCGAGGTCGCCCCAGAGGTACTTCCAGATGAACCCGTCGCAGAGGACGCCGTCGCAGAAGAGCATCGTCGGCGCCTCGACGTCGCGCGGACCGGGTCGCCGACGCACGTACAGGCGCGTACCGTCGACGCCGGTCGCGAACGACTCGGTCTCGTCCGCCGGGGCGATGCGATGCGAAGGGGGCGGTTTCCACGAGCTCGGAGGCACGGATTGGCTCTAGCACGACGGGCGCGCTCCCGAGAGCCGCGAACGATGGGGACGATCAGGCGGAACGGACCCGGGAGATTCGCTTGCCGCGCCGGGCCAAGAAGTTCAACTTGAGAGGCCGTGGAGAGCGGCGGCCCACAGCGAGATCGGGGCGTACAGGGGCCGAGCGGGGCCCCTACGGCGGACGCCGTCGAGAGGCCCGAGCCGTCGCGCGTCCTGCTGGCCGAAGACGACGAGCTCACGGCGCAGTTCGCGGCGGAGCTGCTGCGACGGCACGGTCACGAGGTCATCGTCGTCGCCGACGGCGAGGCCGCGATCGAGCGCGCCGGGCTCGGCGACATCGATCTCGTGCTCGTCGATGTGACGCTCCCGCGGGTCAACGGGCTCGAGACGTGCCGCATCATCAAGACGCTGCCGGGCACCGGCTTCTTGCCCGTGGTGCTCGTCACGATGCGCACCGACACCGCGAGCCGCGTCGAGGGGCTGCGCGTCGGCGCCGACGACTACGTCAGCAAGCCGTACGACGAGCGCGAGCTGATCGTCCGCGTCTCGACGGGGCTGCGCACCAAGCAGCTGCACGACCGGGTGGCGGCGGCGCGCGCGAAGCTCGAGGAGTTGTCGACGCACGACGAGCTCACGGGCCTCTACAACTTCCGCTTCCTCAACGGCCGGCTCGCCGAGGAGTTCCGCAAGAGCGAGCGCCACCACGATCCGCTCGCGTGCATGCTGATCGACATCGACGGGCTGCGCCAGTGGAACGAGCTGCACGGCCGCTACTACGGCGACGGCATCGTGCGCGACGTCTCGACGAGCATCCGCGCGGCGCTGCGCGACGTCGACGTCGTGTGCCGCTACGGCGGCGACGAGTTCGTGGTGCTCTTGCCGAGCACGCACTTCGCGGGCGCGCTGTCGGCGGCCGACCGCGTCTTTCGCGACGTACGCGCGCTGCGCTGGCCCTCGCCGCGCGACGGCGACGAGGAGGCCGCCCAGGTCACCATCTCGATCGGCGTCTCGCTGTTCCCGAGCCGCGACGTGCGCTCCAAGGAGCAGCTGCTGCGCGCCGCGGAGGCGTCGCTGTTGCGCAGCAAGCGCGACGGCGGCGACCGCATCTGCGTCTTCCAGCACCAGGGGTACATCTACTCGCCACCGTCGCAGAGCGTGGCGCCGCTGCCGGCGTCGAGCGGGCTCAAGGCGCCCTCGAATTCGGGCATCGTCGCCGCGCGGCGCGTCCCTTCGTCGCTGCCGGCGCCCCCCGAGGCGGCCGTCACCGGCGATCGCAGGGGCCCGGCGCGGGGGGCCTGAGTTGGGTCGAAGCTCGCGTGGGCGGGGGCGCGGCGCCGAGCGCGCCCTCTGCGCGCCGTGAGCGTCGCGGCCCGGCGCGCGCCGATCGTCGCGGGGCTCGT
>JAJXTK010000139.1 GCA_021783935.1 Myxococcales bacterium
CCGCCTCGCGCATCGCCACCTCGAACGCCCCGGCGTCGCGAGCGCGAAGCGCGTGCGCCTCGACCGCGAGCCCGTACGCGGCCGCGATGCCGATCGCGGGCGCGCCGCGCACGACCATGTCGGTGATCGCGGTGGCGACCGAGCGCGCGTCGGAGAGCCGGACGTATGGCTCCTCCTCCGGCAGGCGCCGCTGATCGAGCAGCAGCGCCGCATCGCCGTCGGGCGAGAGCTCGGCCGCCGAGTAGGAGGCGCCGCTGATCGGCGAGGGGTGCGGGACGGGCATGCGCGCGTTCTAACATGTCGCGCGCACGTCACGCTCGCCGGGCGCTCAGGCTTTGCGCGCGAACTCGCGCATGAACGAGACCAGCGCCTGCACCGACTCGAGGCCGACGGCGTTGTACGTCGAGGCGCGGATGCCGCCGGTGCTGCGGTGCCCCTTGAGCCCCACGAGCCCCGCCTTCTTCGCCTCGGCGACGAACCGCTCCTCGAGCTCCACGCTCGGCAGCCGGAAGACGACGTTCATGAACGAGCGGCTCTCCTTCTCGACCGGCGCGCGGAAGAAGTCGGGCTTCTCGTCGATGGCGCCGTAGAGCAGCGCCCCCTTGTCGCGGTTGCGCTTCTCCATGCCGGCGAGGCCCCCGTGCTCCTTCACCCAGCGCAGCACGTTGCGCACGAGGTAGATCGAGAACGTCGGCGGCGTGTTGTAGAGCGAGTTCTCCTTCGCGTGCGTCGCGTAGCGGAAGATCTTCGGGATGTCCCTGCGGCCGTTCGCGACCACGTCGGGGCGCGCGATGAGGAGCACCAGGCCCGACGGCCCGATGTTCTTCTGCGCGCCCGCGTAGATCAGCGCGAACTTCGACACGTCGACCGGCTTCCACATGATGTCGCTCGACATGTCGGCGACGAGCGGCGCCTTGGTCTCGGGGAGCCAATGCCACTGCGTGCCGAACAGCGTGTTGTTCGACGTCATGTGGACGTACGCCGCCTCGGGATCGAGCTGAAGCTCGCCCTGCTTCGGGATGCGCCGGTAGAGCGTCGAGCCGTTCTCCTCGATGCCCGTGGTCGCCGCCACGCGCGCCCTTCCGACCAGCTGCGCCTCCGCGTACGCCTTCTCGCTCCAGCCGCCGGTGAGCACGTAGTCGGCGCTCTTGCCCGGGGGCAGCAGGTTCATCGGCACCACCGCGAATTGCTGGCTCGCGCCCCCCTGGAGGAAGAGCACGTGGTAGTCGCTCGGCACGCCCATCAGCTCGCGCACCAGGCCGATGGCCTCGTTGTGCACGCGGTCGTAGTCCTTGCCGCGGTGCGAGTGCTCGAGGATCGACATCCCCGTCCCCTCGAAGTCGACGAGCTCGTCGCGCGCGAGCTCGAGGGCGGAGAGGGGGAGCGAAGCGGGGCCTGCGTTGAAGTTGTGGACGCGGGACATGGTCGGCGCAGCATAGACCGGCTCTTCGCGCGCGGAGCCGACCTTCGCGGCGCGGGCTACCCCGGGTGCGTTTCGCCCGAGTCGCGCCCCTTGTGCGCGAGCAGCGCCGAGGGGGCGATGAGCGGCGGCGGGCGCCGCTCGGGCTGGACGGTGACGTGCCCGACGCCGTGGAGCTCGCCGATGCGACGCGACACATCGTGCGCGACGTCGGTGCCGTGGAAGCCATCGACCAGCACCACGTGGACCGACACCGCGTCGAAGCCGTCGCTGATCGTCCAGGCGTGCAGGTCGTGCCACTCGAGCACGCCGGGCGTGCCCTCGATCGTCCGCTCGAGCGCCTCGAGATCGAGCTCGCTCGGCGCCCCCTCCATGAGCACCGCGGCGCTCCTGGCAACGAGCTTCACCGCGCCGTAGGCGAGCAAGAGCGCGATGCCGGCGCTCACGACGACGTCGGCGCGCCGCAGGCCGAAGGCGAGCACGAGGACGGCAGAGGCGATGGCGCCGACCGATCCGATCGCGTCGGCGCCGACGTGCGCGAGCGCCGCGCGCGTGTTGGGGTTGTGCGCGCCGCGGGCGAGCACGAGCCCGCTCGCGATGTTGACCAAGAGCCCGAGCACGGCCGTGACGAGCACCCCCCGCGCCTCGATCGCCGGCGGCGCGCGCCAGCGCGAGGCCGCCTCGACCACGACCCAGATGGCCGCGGCGCCGAGCGCGACGCCGTTGACGAACGCCGCGAGCACCTCTGCGCGGCGGAAGCCGAAGGTCTGCGCCCGCGTGCGCGTGCGCTGGGCGATCCGCTGCGCGATCAGGGCGAGCGCGAGGGCGGCCGAGTCGCCGAGCATGTGGCCCGCGTCGGCGACGAGCGCGAGGCTGTCGAACGCGAAGCCGGCGAGCCCCTCGACGACGCAGAAGGCGGCCGTGAGCGCCAGCGCGGCGGCGAGCCTGCGAAACGGGGCGCGCCGCAGCTCCGCGTCGTGGTCGTGCCCCTCGTGCGCGTGGTGCGCGTGCGCCAACGGCTCGCCGTGCGCGTGATGGTGCGCGTGCGCGTGCGCGTGCTCGTCGTGCTCGTGGGCGGCGTGGTTCATCGGAGAAGCCGGCGGAGACGTAGGCCAATGGCGCGGGGGGGGGGCCGCGTCCATCGGCGACGCCCTGCCGGGAGCGAATATTTCGTCAAGGCAGCGCCCGCTCGCCTCGCAACCGATCCCGTCGCGAATCTCCGGCGCGGGGTACTACGCTGGTAGCGCGATGGCGCCGGCGTTCGTGGTCGTAATCTTGGTCGCTGCGGGCGACGCCGGCGATCCGGCCACCAAGACGATGACCGCGACCGCGCAGGAGGCGCTCGGCCCCGACGCGATCGTGCTCGTTCGCGAGGTCGACGCGATGCCGAGCGACGACGACGCCGTGCGGCTCGAGACCACGCTGCGCGCCGAGGCGGTCGTCGAGGTCACCTGGCCCGGCGCCACGCACGATCACGCGCACTTGCGCGTGCACGCGCCCGCCGAGTCCTCGAAGTGGGCCGAGCGCGATCTCTCGTTCGCGGCGCGAGATCTGCCTGGCGAGCGCGGTCGCACGACCGGCTTCGCGGTCGCCTCGATGCTCCCGACGCCGAAGGCGGCGAGCGCGACGGCTCCGTCTGCGGCGCCCCGACCTCCGGCCGCGTCATCGCCCACGCTGCCGCCCTCGAGCCCGTCGGCTGCGAGCCCGCCGGCTGCGAGCCCGCCGGCTGCGCCCGTCGCGCCGCCGCGCCCGCGTCGCGCGGGTGACCGAGGCGCCGAGCTGCCGACGGCGCGCGCGGCCTTCGACGTGTCGGCGGCGGGCGCGCTCGGGCTCGGCGGCAACGCCGCGGGGCTGGGCGGAGAGGTCGGCGCGCGGCTGCGCCTGTCGCACGGCTTTTCGCTCGTCGGCTTCGGCTCGGCGATGCTCGGCGACATGGAGTCGGCGCAGGCGACCTCGAGCACCCTGCGCTTCGTGGCCGGGGGCGCGTTCGAGCCGCTGCGCCCGCTCGCCACGCGGCCGTTCGCCATCGGCGTCGTGCTCGACGCCGGCGCGAGCCGCGTGTCGCTCACGCGGAGGATCGTCGGCGCCGACCCGATCTCGGGGGCACGCTGGGTGGGGGTCTCGCAGGGGCGGTTGGAGCTCGCCTGGTGGGTGCTGCCACAAACGGCGCTCGTGTCGTCGGTGGGGGTGGAGGTCGCCTTCGGCGCCACGCGCGTCGTGATCGACGACGCCTCGGTGAGCTCGATCCCCGTCGTTCGCGGCCTGGCGTCCCTCGGCGTGCGCTCGAGCTTCTAGCGCCTGAGGTGTGTGGGGTTCCCACATGCACCGATCGTCGCGTCGAACGTGCGCGCCGCCAAGATGGCGCGACCGTGTTCGTAGGGGGGCGGCTCGGCCTGCTCTCGCGGATTCGAAGCTACAGTCCCTGCGTGACGACGAACCCGACCGGAAAGCTCGTTCGCCTCGTTCCCCAAGGTGGAGCCGAGGCCGAGCCCCCGTCGGCGACCATGCCGTCCGGGCGGCGAACCTCGAGCGACATGCGCCTGAAGGCGATGCACGCGCCGCTGCTCGACGACGCCGAGATCCTCGAGGGGATTCGCCGCGGAGACGCGAGCGCCGCCGCCGCGCTCCACGACCGCGCGCGCCCGCACGTCGACCGCACCATCCGCCGCCTGCTCGGTCGACGCGATCGCGACCACGAGGATCTCACGCAGCTGAGCATGATCGAGATCGTCCGATCGCTGCGCGGCTTCCGCGGCGAGTGCTCGCTCGACACCTGGATGTCGCGCGTCACCGCGCACACCGTCTTCAAGGAGCTGCGGCGCCGCCGCACCGAGCGCAGCGTGTTCGACGCGAGCGTCGACGCGAGCTCGCTCGAGGTCTCGCCCATCGATCCCGATCGCGCGGCCACCATGCGCAGCGCGCTGCGCCGCGTGCGCCACCACCTCGCGACGATCGACTCCGTCAAGGCGTGGACCGTCATGCTCCACGACGTCTCGGGGTACGATCTGCGCGAGATCGCCGAGATCACCGAGGTGAGCGTCGCCGCGGCGCAGACGCGCCTGGTGCGCGGCCGGCGCGAGCTGCACGCCCGCATCGACGGCGACCCCGAGCTGCGCGAGCTCGTGGCGCAGATGCGAGGCAAGCCATGACCTCGCCACGCTGGGCGCACGCCGCGACCGAGCTCCTTGCCGAGGAGCGCTTCGAAGCGCGGCCGCCGTCGGAAGAGGAGCGGGCGCGCGCGATCGCCGCCATCGAGCACGCGATCCGCGTCGAGGCGCGCGCCCGTCGGCGACGCGCGGCCGCGGGCGCGCTCGCGCTCGCCGCGGGGGTCGCGCTCTCGATCTTCGGCGCCATCCGGCTCGGCAAGCACCCGGTCGCGGCCGCGGTCCCCGCGCCGGTGCACCCCCCGGCGTCGGTGGTGGCGACGGCGCACGCGATGGGTGGGCCGGTGATCGTGGAGCACGCGGGCGCGCGCAGGGTCGTCGAGGACGCGGCCGAGGTCGCGGTGGGCGATCGCGTCGGCGCATCGCCCGAGGGGCGCGCGGCCGTCTCGCTGTCGACCGGCACGCATCTGGTGCTGGAGCCGCGCGGCGAGCTCGCCGTCGTCGCCCAATCGGCCGCGCAGATCTACGCGCTGCAGACCGGCGCGGTGCGCGCGGACGTCGCGAAGGTCCCGCCGGGCGGCCGCTTCGTGATCCGCCGCGTCGACGCCGAGGTCGAGGTCCGAGGGACGAGCTTCCGCGTGGCGCTCTCGCCGTCCGATCCGACCTGCGGCGGCGGCACCCGCACGCGCGTCGCCGTGAGCGAGGGGGTCGTGGTGGTGCGAAGCCTCGGCAACGAAGATCGCGTGGCCGCGGGCGAGTCGTGGCCGCGGGGCTGCGCGGCCGCGCCGGCGCCCGCGGTGGTGGCCTCCGCGTCGAGCACCGACGGACCGCCGCGCGCGTTCGCGTCGCCCAACCCCTCACCCTCACCCCCGGCTTCGCAGCCGCCCGTCCCTGCCTCCGAGCTCGCCGCGCAGAACGACCTCTTCGCCACGGCCACCGCGGCCAAGCGGCGCGGCGACCCGGCCGCCGCGATCGCGAGCTACGAGCGGTTCCTCGCGCGCTACCCGGCGAGCACCCTGGCCGAGAGCGCGACCGTGGAGCGCATGCGTCTGCTCGCGCGATCGGATCCCGCGCGAGGCGCGGCAGCAGCGAAGAGCTACCTCGCCCGGTATCCCGGCGGCTTCGCCCGCCCCGAGGCCGAGGCCTTCGCGCGCGGGCAGTGACGCGCGTGTGACCCGCGCGCGCCGCCGTGCATCGCTGCCTCCATGAACACGCATCCGTATTTCGACGACAAGGGGCTCCGCTGGCACACCAAGCTCGCCGACGCGCTCGCCGAGGCGAAGCGTGACGGCAAGCACGTGCTCGTCGAGTTCGGCCGGAAGGCGTGCAGCAACTGCCGCTCGCTCGTCGAGGCGGTGATGCCGTCGCCCGACGTGCGCGCGGAGGTCGAGGCGCACTTCGTGCTCCTCGCGTCCGACTGCGACGCTCCCGAGAAGGAGATCGTGCGCATCGGCGCCGAGCACATGAGCCACGCCCGCTCGCTCCCCTTCGTGCTCTACCTGGACCCTGACGGCGCGTTCGTCTTCGGCACGCAGGGGGCGCGCAACAAGCAAGCGCTGCTCCACGACCTGCAGCACGGGCGTCAAGATCCGACGCACCAGCACCACTGACCCCACCCGTCCCGGCGTCATCGCCGCGCCCGGCGAGGCTCCGCTGCGTCGAGGACCGGCGACGTCGCCTCGGGGTGCGCGCTGCCGTATGCTCTGCCACGTTCTCCGAGGCAGGTGTCAGGGGGGAGCTCGCGGATGAATCTGGTCGCCGGCCATCGCGTGACGTCCTCACTCGAGCTGGTTCGTCCGCTCGGCGCAGGGGGCATGGGGGCCGTCTGGGTCGCGCGGCATCACGGGCTCAAGAGCGACGTCGTCGTCAAGTTCGTGGTCGGCGATCACGCGAACGACAGCGACGCGCTCGCGCGATTCGCGCGTGAGGCCGCGGCCGCGGCGGAGGTGCGCAGCCCGCACGTCGTGCAGGTGCTCGATCACGGCCTCTCGGACGACGGCGTGCCGTACATCGCGATGGAGCTGCTCGAGGGGGAGGATCTCGCCTGGCGCGTCGCGCGTCAGCGGGTGATGACCCCCGGGGAGGTGGCCGGCGTCGTCGTGCAGGTCGCGCGGGCGCTCGCGCGCGCGCACGACAAGAAGATCATCCACCGCGACATCAAGCCCGAGAACATCTTCCTCTGCGAGACCGGCGACGAGGACTGCTTCGTCAAGGTGCTCGACTTCGGCATCGCGAAGATGGCGGCGCCCGAGCAGCTGAGCGGCACGCGCACCGGCTCCATGGTCGGCACGCCGTTCTACATGTCGCCCGAGCAGATCGTCGGCTCGAAGAGCCTCGATCACCGCACCGACCTCTGGTCGCTCGGCGTCGTCGCCTTCTTCGCGCTCACCGGCTCGCGGCCGTTCGAAGCCGACACGATGGGCGGCCTCGCGCTGAAGATCTGCAGCGGCCCCATCCCGCGCCCCTCGTCGCGCAGCGCGCGCCTCTCGCCGGCGATCGACGCGTGGTTCCTCAAGGCGTGCGCCCGCGAGCCGGCCGATCGCTTCGCCAGCGCCAAGGTCATGGCCGAGGCGCTGGTCGCCGCGGCCGGGGGCCCCGCCGTCGCGCGGGTCCCTTCGCGGCCCCTCGCGGCGTCCGCCGACGAGGACGACACCCTCGACGTCGCCGGCGCCGATGCCGCCGCGTTCCGCGATCGCGCGCCGTCGTCGACGCTGCGCGCGGTCCGACCGGATGTCTCCGAGCTCTCGTCGACCACCGGGCCTTCGCACCTCGACGATCCGCCCGAGCCTCGGCAGGACATCGACGCGCGCCTTGCGCCGCGCAAGCGGGCGTTCTTCGTCGCCGCGGGCGCGGCCGCGGCGCTGCTGGTGGGCGTCGTCGTGTTCGCTGCCGCGCGCGGCGGCTCCGCCCAGGACGCGACGACCGTGCCGATCGTGGCTCCGAGGGCAGAGGACACCTCCCTGGTCGTCGGGCCGAGCGCCTCGTTCGAAAGGGCTCAAGTCACGGGCGAGCCCTCCGCGTCGGCCACCGCCGCGGCGCCCGTCGCCAGCGGCTCGGCGAAGCGCAGGCTCAAGGCCCTCGCGCCCCTCGCGTCGAACCCGACCAGCAGGCCGACCGCGACGGGGACGACCGTGGCGCCGCCGAACGCGACGAGCGGCGTTGCACCGACCTCGACGCCGAGCGTCGCCAAGCCGAAGTCGAACGAGGAGCTGCTCGAGTAGGCCCGCCGCGCTCGCCCGCGATCGGCGAAGGCGTCGTTGACCGTGCGACGTCGGGTGCGAGATGCTGTCGAGCGCGCCATGCGACGCTCGCCACGCCCGACTGCGCCCTCGTCTCTCGCGCGCGCTGCCAGCCGCGGTGTGCTCGCCTTGGCGGTGGGCGCGTGGCTCCTCGCGCTCGCCCCGGCCCCGGCCGCGGCCGGCGAGCCTTCGAACGCCGACAAGGCTACGGCCCGCGATCTGTTGCACGAAGGCAAGCAGCTGCGGCAGAAGAACGACCACGCCGGCGCGCTGCGCAAGTTCCAGGGGGCGTGGGCGCTGGTGCCGACGCCGCTCACCGGCGTCGCGCTGGCGCGCGAACAGATCGCCTTGGGGCAGCTCGTCGAGGCGCGCGAGGTCCTCGGCGACATCGAGCGGATGCCGGTCAAGCCGACGGAGTCGGGCGAGGGGAGCAAGGCGCGCGCCGAGGCGGCGTCGCTTCATGCCGAGATCGCCCCCAGGATCCCCGTGCTCGAGATTGCGGTGCACGGCGTCGCGCCCGACGAGACGGTGGCGTTGACGATCGACGGCCGGCCCGAGCCGCGCGCCGCCGCGGAGGCCGGGCTGCGCATCGACCCGGGCACGCACGTCGTGGTCGCGACGGTGCGTGGGCAGCCGCAGTCCAAGACATTCGAGGCCAAGGAGAGCACGCGCGGCAAGCTGGACTTCGAGTTCAAGGCCGACGCCGCGGCGTCGACCCCGACGGCGACGCCGGCACCGCAGAACGTCACCACGACGTCGACGGCAGCCCCCGTGGTCGGCGCTCGCGCCTCGGCCGCCGCCGCGGACGCGTCTGCCCCGAGCCCCCTGAAGTGGATCGGCGCCGTCGCGATCGGCGCGGGCCTCGTCGGCATGGGAGTCGGCGGGTTCTTGGGGCTCTCGGCGAAGTCCGCCTACGACAGCGCCAAGAGCGATCACTGCCCCACGGGCGCGTGCGACCCCGCGGGCATGAGCGCGATCGCCGACGCGCGCAGCCGCGCCGGCAGCGCGACGATCATCGTCGGCGTCGGCGCCGCCGTGGCCGTCGGCGGCGTGGTCATGGTGTTGGCGGCGCCCAGCTCGAGCCCTTCGAAGGTCGGGGTCACCAGCGTCGGGGTGGGCCTCGGCTCGATTTCCGTCGGCGGGAGGTTCTGAGCGTGCGCCGCCCCATCTTCGCGGCCGCGGCCCTGTCGTTGCTGACCGGCGGCCCCGGCTGCGCGTCGGTGCTCGGGATGGACGAGCTGCCGCCGCTCGGGGACGCGGCCGACCTAGACGCGTCGCTCGACGCCTCGCTCGACGGGCAGCCCGATCTCGGCGTCGACGAGGGGGTCGATCAGGGCGCGGACACCGCCGACTCGACCCTCGCAGACGAGGGCGCCGACTCCGCCATTGCCGACACGGGCGTCGATGCCGAGGCCGCCATCGACTCGGATGCGAGTTCCGACTCGGGCCCGGCGAGCGACTCGGAGCTCGACGCGGCGAGCGATTCGGGCGCCGACACGCAGGTGCCCGACACGCAAGTGCCCGATACGCAGGTCGCCGACACGGCCGAGGCTGGCCCGTTGTGCGGCAATGGCCGCGTCGATCCCGGCGAGACCTGCGACACGGCCATCGCCAGCGGCACCGGCGCCTGCCCGTCGTCTTGTTCGTCGATCAACGTCTGCCAGATCGCGACGCTCACCGGCTCGGCGTGCACGGCGCAGTGCCAATTCACCGACAAGGCGCCGAACCCCACGATCAAAGACGGCTGCTGCCCGCCGGGCGCGACTTCGCTCACCGACGCGGATTGCCTGCCCGTGTGCGGCAACGGCGTGCTCGAGGCGGGCGAGACCTGCGACACGGCCATTCCGACCGGTACGACCGGCGCGTGTCCCACGGCGAGCACCTGCACGGCGAGCACCGTCTGCCAGACGGCGACCATCGCGGGGACCGGCTGCTCGGCGACTTGCCAAATCACGGCCAAGACGGCGAACCCGACGACCAAGGACGGCTGCTGCCCGACGGGGGCGAACGCGCTCACCGACGCCGACTGCCTGCCGGTGTGCGGCAATGGCGTGCTCGAGGTCGGCGAGGGGTGCGACGATCACAACCTCGTCAACGGCGACGGCTGCTCTTCGACGTGCACCATCGAGCCCGGCTACAGCTGCTACGCCCCGCTCCTCGCCCCCGGCTACACGAGCGTGTGCGTGACCATCCCGAGCGCGCCCTCGTGCACGCCGGGCGGGTCCGGGATGACCAACTGCGGCCCCACGGGGAGCGAGAACTGCTGCACCAGCCCCTTGGTCGTCGGCGGCACGTTCAGCCGAAGCTACGACGGCGTCACGTTCACGGATCCGTCCTATCAGGCGACGATCAGCGACGTGCGCATCGACAAGTACGAGGTCACGGTCGGGCGCTTCCGCCAGTTCGTCGCGGCGGCCTCCGGCGCGGGCGCGTGGACGCCGCCGGCGGGCTCGGGCAAGCACGCCGAGCTGAACGCCGGCAGAGGCTTGAACGCGAGCGCCGGCGGCTACGAGTCGGGGTGGCTCGCCGGGTGGGCGACGAACGTCCCCAGCAAGCCGGTGGCGTGGAACTCGGCGTTGAGCGCGTGCACCTCGGCCGATTGGACCTCGTCCGTCGGCGCTAACGAGAGCCTGCCCATCGAGTGCGTGAATTGGTATCAGGCGTACGCGTTCTGTATCTGGGACGGCGGCTTCCTGCCGTCGGAGGCAGAATGGGACTACGCGGCCGCCGCGGGCGCGCAGCAGCGCGTCTACCCGTGGGGCTCGACGGCGCCCGGAAACAACACCACGCTCGCGGTCTGGGGCTGTTACTACGGCGGCAGCGGCACCTGCACGGGGATCAGCAACATCGCGCCGGTCGGCGCGGCGCCCGCCGGAATTGCTCGGTGGGGCCAGCTAGATCTCGCCGGTGGCGTGTGGGAGTGGGCACTCGACTACTACCACTCTCCGTATTTCGAGACTTCTTGCGTCGACTGCGCGTATCTGACGACGTCTACCGACCGGCTCTATCGCGGCGGCAGCTACTACACCCCCGCGAGCGCGAGCGGCGAGCTGACCGCCTCCTACCGATACCAAGACCTGCCGATCAGCGCCTGGGGCACCGTCGGCTTCCGCTGCGCCCGCGCGCCGTGACCGTCGGGCCCGCCCGCAGGCCTCACAACGCAAGGATCTCGCGCCGCGTGAGCCAGGCGAAGCGTGAGGCGAGGGCCGTCGCGATGAGCACGAGCCCCGCGGTCAGCGCGTACCAGAGCCCCCGCGCGCCGAGGCCGAGGTGGAAGGCGAGCAGCCACGCGAGCGGCAACACCAGGCACCAGTGCACCACGACGTTCGCGACCAGCGGCCAGCGCGTGTCGCCGGCGCCGCGCAGCGCCCCCGCCGAGACGACCTGCACGCCGTCGGCGAGCTGGAAGATCGCGGCGATGCGGATCAGCCGCGAGGCCGCGTCGATCACCGGCGCGTCGGGCGTGAAGGCGCGCGCGAGCACCTCGGGGACGAGCGCGAAGCAGAGCGCCCAGCCCGCCATCGCGAGCAGCCCCAAGCCGACGCCGACCAAGCCCGCGCGCCGCGCGCCGCCCCGGCGTCGTTCGCCGATCGCGAGGCCCACGCGCACGCTGGTCGCCTGCGCGATGCCGAGCGCGCCCATGAACGACAGGCTCGCGAGGTTGATGGCGATCTGGTGCGCCGCGGCGGCGCGCCCGCCGAGCCGCCCCATGAGCAGGCCGACGAGCGCGAAGATGCCGACCTCGGCGGCGAGCTTGAGCGCGATCGGCCCGC
>JAJXTK010000807.1 GCA_021783935.1 Myxococcales bacterium
GATCGTACTGCGCCGCCGCCTCCCGCTCCCTTCCCACGCACCGCGGGGGAAGGGCTGGGGATGGGGGCTGTTAGAACGCGACCACTCGCTCAGCAGGAGAACCACACCCGGCGACTCCCGCCGCCTCCACCTATCTGCGAAGGCAGGCTTCGCAGCGCTGCGGCCGTCGTCTGCTCGGGGGGTACTACCGGACACCCCGAGGCGACTCCCGCCGCCTCCCCGAGAGATCACTCGGGGATGCGAATGCCCGTCTTGGCCGGGTCGAGCACACTGCCGATGTTGGCGACCTTCGCGTCGTTGTAGCCGAGCTGGCCGACCGGGCCGACGAAGTTGTACTCGAGGAAGCGCACGATCGACGAGTGCTCCATCGTGACGTGCGAGATGGCCCCCTTCTTCGCGAACGGGCCGATGGCGAGCAACGGCACGCGCGTGCCGTAGGGCACGGGGGCGCCGGTGTCGTCGGTGTCGATGCTGGCGGGCGGCGCAACGTGGTCGTAGAAGCCTCCGCCCTCGTCCCACGTGAGCAGGATCAGCGTCGAGCTCGCGTAGCTCGACTGGGTGATCGTCTGGATGACCCCCTGCACGAAGGCGACGCCGTCGGTGATGTTCGAGACGTTCGGGTGCTCGTTGTGCGTGGTCAGCGCCTTCACGTAGGCGAAGTTCGGCAGCTTGTTGTTCGCTACGTCCTCGGCGAGCTGCGAGTAGTCGACGACGTGCGGCCCGTCGGCGAACTGCGCGTAGTAGGCGAATGGGATGTCGGACGCATCGTATCGGCACGCCTGATAGGCGACTGGGTGGGTGAACTCGCTGTATTGGCAGTTGCTCGCGATGTTAGGACAGTTGCCGTAGCCGGCAGACACGGCCTGCGCATAGCCGTCAGCGTAGACGGTGAAGGCCTTTCCCGCGTTCAGGATCAGATCGGCGATCGTCGTGCGCCCCTGGTACTTGGTCTTCGTCGACGAGAGGCACACCGCGTCGACCGAGCAGTTCAGGAGGCAGCCGATGGCGTCCGGCATCGCCCTGTTGTCGGTGAACTGGTAGTGCGCGATCGCGAGGTACATGTTGTTGGACGACGTGCCGCCGGCGATGGGCTGGAAGTAGCGATCGGCGAGCGCGCCATTGTCCGCCATCGACCAATAGGTGCCGACCGTGCCCGCGCCCGCGAGGGCGAAGTTGTTCGTGCTGGAGCAGGAGGGCCCGGTGCCGAGACACTTGTCCGCGCCGCTCGCGCCGGTGACGTAGTTGTCCATCTTGCCGCCGTCGATCTGCAGCACCTCGCAAGCCTGCTGGTGGTCGCGATCCGTGGCGAAGTTGGACGCGTCGTCGAGCACGATCGGCGAGGCGCCGTGCGGCTCGGTGTCGGGGGCGCGCTCGCAGCACGATGGCCCGGCGGTGCACGTCGGGTTCGAGCCCGCGGGGGCCTGGCAGTAGCGGCCGAAGTAGGTGTCGAAGGTGTGGTTCTCTTCGACGATGAGCACCACGTGCTCGATGGCCGAGTCGCGACAGACGCTGGCGGCGCAGTGCTGGGCGCCCGTGCAAGCCTGACCGCATCCACCGCAGTCGGAGTCGTTCTCGGTGACGTCGATGCACGAGCCGCCGCAGAGCGCCTGCCCCGTCGGACACGTCACGACGTCGGGAACCTCGGCGTCGTCGGAGGAGGAGCCGTCTGCGGTGACGCCACCGACGCCATCGGCTCCACCGCAGGCGATCAGCGTCGTGAGCAACAAGAAAGGAACGAACCGGCGCACGCGGGACATCCTACCACCACTGCCCCGAATCTGGCCCGCGACGCCTCGAACGGCCCCCATCCCCGCCGGCTGTCCCGCGGTGCGGGGGAAGGGAGTCGAGGCCGCCGAGAAGTGAACGAATCGCCTTCCCCCGCGCAGTGATGGTGAGGGGCGCGGTGGGGTCAGTCGAGGGACCGGAGCGAGGCTCGAATCTGGCGAAGTAGTGCTAGGCGCTCGCGCCCTCGCTGCTCTGCGCCCGCTCGGCGAGCGCGCCGAGGGTCGTCGGGGCCGTGCCCGAGAGGACGTCGTCCGCGCCGAAGAAGCGGCTCGCGTCCGCGAGCACGACGAGCGTCGACGCCTCGAGGCCCGTCGCGATCAGCTTGCGCGCGACCCGCACGTACTCGTCGCAGACCATCTGCGTGAAGACGCCATTGCGACGCTCCTCCTCCGGCACCTCGCGGAAGTCGAAGTACTCGCCGACGTCCGAGGGGGGCTTGAGGATCAACAAGGGCGATTGGGACTCGTCTACCTCGATGCGCCCGCGCACCACCGTTTGGTAGAGCATCGGCGCGAGGTCCTCGTGGGAAATGTCCCAGAGCCTCTCGTAGGGGCGGAGCGTGAAGGTGTCCACGCGGCCGTCGGGCGAGACGGCGATCATGAAGATGCACCCAGGCGACAGCGCCTCGGACCTGCGGAACGTCTCGAGCAGCAGCCGCCCGTACGGGCGCTCGCCCCCTTCGGGCGTCTCCGAGGGGCGCGACGCTGCTTGCTCCGTCGACGCCACCTTGGGCTCGCCGGGCTGAGCGGGCGCCGGCTCGCGCGCACGTGCC
>JAJXTK010000140.1 GCA_021783935.1 Myxococcales bacterium
CGCGACTAGGAGGAAGAGCAGCGCGGTCAGGCGGGCGGGGACGAGGTTGAGCGCGTCGTCGAGTCGCGCCGCCGTCTTGCCGACCCACTCGTAGCGGCCGTGGTAGCCGATCATGGCGTCGAGCGTGTTGCTTGCTCGGTAGAATGCGGCGCCAGGGAGCCCAGCCAGGGCGAAGTAGAAGAGCGGTGCGACGATCGAGTCGGAGGCGTTCTCGGCGATCGACTCGACGGTCGCGGCGATCAGCGCGGGTGGATCGAGCTCGTCGGCGTTGCGGCTGCAGAGGCTTCCGAGCCCCGCACGCGCACCCGCGAGATCGCCGGACGCGAGGGCGTCACGGACGGCGAGCGCCGCGTCGCCGAGCGCGCGGATGGCGAAGAGGGGCTTGAGGAGCGCGGTCGTCGCGATCAGCGACAGGAGCGTCCAACGCCCAGTGCCTCGTGCCAGGGCGAACGCGAACGCGGCGGAGAGGGCCGGAATCGCGATCGCCACGATCGCCCCGCGCACGAGCTGGCCGAGGCGGTCATGCGGCAGCGCCCAGTCACGCCCACGGGCAATGGCGGTCCCCATCCACGCGACCGGGTGCAGCGCGATCGGAGGCTCGCCGAATACGCGATCGACGGTGACCGAGAGGAGCAGCGCCAGCGCGGCGATCACGGGGAAGCCTCTTCGGCGAGCACGACCGGGGTGGGCTTGATGCGGAGCACGCACCCGAGCGCCGCGAGGTGGACCTCGCGCGCCGCGCGCGAGAGACGCTGATGGGCACGCCCGGCGACGTCCCGGAAGAGGCGGCCGAGCGGCGTCTCGGGCACCAGCCCGAAGCCGACCTCATTGGTGACGAGCAGCACCGAGAACGGTGCGCCCGCAAGCGTGTGGGCGAGTCGCTCCACGCGACGCTCGATCTCGGGCAAGGCGACCTCGGCGAGAAGGAGGTTGGAGAGCCAGAGCGTGAGGCAGTCGATGACGACGACGTCGACCGGTTCGCGCGCAGCGCAGAGCCGCTCGACCGCTGCATCGAGATCCCTTGGGGCCTCGATGGTCGTGAAGTCCTCGCGGCGCTCTTCGACGTGCGCGTCGATGCGGGCGCGCATCTCCTCGTCGAAGGCCTCGGCTGTGGCGACGAAGACGCGGCGCGGTCCGAGCGAGAGCGCGCGGCGCACGGCGTAGGCGCTCTTGCCAGAGCGGGCGCCGCCGCCGATGAGGACGAGGTTCGAGCCGCTCATCGCCGTTGCTCCTCGAGCCAAGCGTCGACGCCGTCGCGGACGGCGCGATGGGCGGCCTCGCCCACCACGGCGCCGATGGCGGTGTGCTTCCCGGCGTAGGCCGCGCCGCGCGCCCCAGCGTGCGGGCGCGCGGAGCTCACGACGGTGCAATCGGTCCCCGTTCCCGTGGCGCGCCTTCCGGTGCGTCGACTGGTCACTCCGGCCTCAAGCACCGCAGCGGCCTTCGCCTCGGTCGCAATAGCGGCCGCCTCGAGGAGCGCTACGTCCGAAAGCGAGGTCTCGACGTGCACGAGCAAGTTGATCGTCCCGATGCGCCCCGCGACGCCGGGTGGATCGCCCGCCCGAAGCGCGTTGCCCAACCCGACGGTGGCCAGGCAGCGTGCGCGCAGCTCTCCTTGCTCGACCACGACGTCGCGATAGGTCGAGACGCGGCGGCTCGTGAGGAGACCGACCACCCGCGCGAGCGCTCGGTCGCGCAGGCGCCGCTCGAGACGCGCCTTCGCGTCGACCGGCGGGCGCAGGTCGCCGTCGCGGACCTCGAGCCAAGCGACGTGCTCGGCATCGACGAGGCCGCCCCCCACGATCGCCCAGCTGCACGCGCGCACCGGCGCCGCGAACGAGGCGACGAGCCAGCGATCGTCTTGTACGACGATCATCGGCGCAACCGAGCGCGCGTCGTTTGCCCCTGTAGGTAGCGGGCCCGTGCTCATCGCGATGCCCCGCGTCGGAAGCGCTGACATGCGTCGACGAACGCCTCGGCGACGTTCGGGTTCGAGGCCCAGTGCGCGTGCACGTACGAGGCGACCACGTTGCCGACGCGACACCCCTCTGGGCTGGTCTCGCCACCGCGGCGTCGGCGCAGCGCGTATACGGGCTCGAGCTCTCCCCACCTTGGCGGATCGAGCTCCGAGTACCGGAACTGGTGACCCCGAAAGCGTGTGCCTGCGCCACCGAGCAACGTGCGGGCCTGCGTCTCGACCTCGACGTACCCGAGCGCCTGCAGCTTTTCGCGCATGCGCGCCTCGGTCGGCAACAGCCCGACCATCTCGTGCCGCGCGCCGTCGAGCGTGCGAATCGCGCGCGTGAGGTACATGAGCCCGCCGCACTCGGCGTAGATCGGGCCGCCTCGTTCGGCGAAGCCCGCGATCGCTCCGCGCATCTCGGCGTTGGCCGAGAGGGCGGGGGCGTGGACCTCGGGATAGCCGCCGCCGAGGTAGAGGCCATCGACGTCCGGGAGCGCCGGATCGTGCACGGGCGAGAACGGCACGAGCTCCGCCCCGAGCGCCTCGAGCCGGCGCAGGTTGTCGACGTAGTAGAAGTGGAACGCCTCGTCGCGGGCGATGCCAATGCGGGCCCTTCGGTCCGCGGCTGGCGATCGCGGCGGAGCCGCCTCATCGGGCAGCGGCGGCGCCAATCGGGCCCGTTCGAGGAGGGCGTCGAGCCCGATCCATTCGGCCGCGCGCGCGCCCCAGTGGTCGAGCAGCGCGTCGGGGAGCGCCTCCTCGTCCGCCGTGCGCAGGCCCAGATGTCGCTCGGCGAAGGCGTGCTCGGTCTCGCACGGAAGGGCGCCGAAGAGCGGCGATGCTCCGAGCGCCTTTCGCAGGAGGTCGGCGTGGCCGCGGCTCCCGACCCGATTCGCGATCGTGCCCACGACGGCGAGCCCGGGATCGAAGCGCGTGAAGCCGTCGACGAGCGCGGCCACGCTGCGTGCTATGCCACCGGCGTCGACGACGAGGACGACGGGCGCTCCAAGCCACTTCGCGATCTCGGCGGTGGAGCCCTCATCGCCCGTCGGCGTCGCGCCGTCGAAGAGCCCCATCACCCCCTCGATGATCGCGAGATCGGCCGCACGCGTGGCCTCGACGACGGTCGCGAGCACGGCTTCGCGCCCCATCATCCAGCCGTCGAGGTTCTGGGTCGCGTGGCCGACGGCGCGCGCATGGTACGTCGGATCGAGGTAGTCGGGACCGCACTTGAAGAGCGCGACACGCAGCCCTCTCGCGCCAAACGCCCGCGCGAGCGCGATGGTCACGGTCGTCTTGCCGACGCCGCTCGAGACGCCGCCGATCACCAGGCGCGGGATGGTGTGCGTGCTGGCCGCCATCAGAAGTCCACTCCGATGCGAGCCTTCTCGCCGCGCTGGAATGGGTGCTTCACGAGCGTCATCTCGGTGACCGTGTCGGCGAGCGCGATCAGCTCCTCAGGCGCGCTTCGCCCCGTGATCACGACGTGCACGCCCGGCGGCCTCTCGTGAAGCGTCGCGATCACCTCGTCGAGCGCGAGGAAGCCGTAGTGGAAGGCGTAGGTCAGCTCGTCGAGCACCACGAGGTCGCGCTCGCCCGAGAGGATGTCGGCGCGCGCCTCGGCCCACGCCGCTCGCGCCGCCGCCTTGTCGCGCGACAGGTCGTCGCTCTCCCAGGTGAAGCCGAGGCCCATGACGAGGAAGCGAAGCGTGGGGAGCGTCTCGGCGAACGCGCGCTCGCCGGTCTTCCACTTCCCCTTGATGAACTGCACGACCGTCACCCGCAGGCCGCGACCGAGCGCCCGAAAGACGGTGCCGAGCGCCGCGGTGGTCTTCCCCTTGCCATGACCGGTGTAGACGACGAGCAAGCCGCGAGGCTGCTCGGACGGTTTTGGCGAAGCGCTCCCCGCCGTCACTGCGCGACCTCTTCGGTGGGAGCGGGCCGAGCATCGGAACCGATTGCTGCCGGCGGCGCGAAGAGCGCGACCACGGTCTCGACGACGGCGTCGATGCCGGAGCGGGCCGGCGTTCGCACGTCGAGCGCGCCGGAGCGGATCGCCTGCTTCGCCGTCCGCGGCCCCACGGCGACTGCGGGGACTCGTCGGAGCGATTCGGGTGCGAGCTCGTAGAGGGAGAGCGCCGCGAAGGAGGCGGGCAACACCACGGCATCGCAGCGGCTCGGCCAACGTGCGGGCGACAGGCAGACGGGTAGGTCGGGCTCCCCGTGCCCGAAGCCCTCCCTGCGCCGCTCGACGTGAGGGAGCTCCACGACGAGCGCGCCGAGATCACGCAGCGTTCGTGCGATCTCGGAGCCGCCGATGCGTGTCCGCGCAACGATGATGCTGCGCCCGCGGAGCGGCAGGTTCCGACGCCAATCGGTTTTGCCCCGGACCTCGACGACGTCGCCGATGAGGACGAGCGCAGGCTGACGGGGACGGGGCACGCCCACCCCCGCCGCGATCTCCGCGAGCGTCCCGAGCGTACCGGTCACCACACGCTCCTCGCAGGTCGTCGCCGACGCGATCAGCGCGGCGGGCGTGCTCGGCGGCCAGCCGTTCGCCATGACCGACGCGAGGTTCGCCGCGAGCTCGTGTGCCGACATGTAGAGCACGAGCGTGCGACCTCCGAGGATCGCGGGAGGGGGCAGCCCGCCGTTGGCGAGGTGCCCGCTCGCAATCACGACCTGCGCCGAATGATCGCGATGCGTCAGCGGCACGCCGGAGTACGCGGCAGCACCGAGCGCGGCGCTGATCCCCGGGACGATTTCGAACGGAATTCCTGCCTCGGCCAGCTCCTCGGCCTCCTCGCCGCCGCGGCCGAAGATCAGCGGATCACCGGCCTTCAGCCGCACGACGCGCAGGCCACGGAGCGCCCGCGACCTCACCTCGGGGTGCAGTCGGTGCGCGACCTCTCCGTGGCCGATGCGGCGCCCGACCGCGATCAGCTCGGCGCGCGCGGGGACCATCGCGAGGATCGCCTCGGAGACGAGCTCGTCGTGCGCCACGACGTCGGCGACGCGAAGGAGCTCGGCCGCGCGCAGCGTGAGGAGCGACGGGTCTCCCGGTCCGGCGCCCACGAGCGCCACGCGACCGACCTTCGGCTCGGCATCGAAGACCTTGCTCACGACGACGTCTCCTTCGGCTCCGCGCCCCTTCGCTCCGCACGACGGAAGCGATGGCTGAACTCAGGGTCGTAGAGCTTCGAATTCGCGAAGTCGCTCGCAGTCAGCACGCGGCCGACGAGGATCATCGACTGCGACTTCAACCAAGCGGCCCGCGCCTTCTCGCGGATGTCGGCGAGCGTGCCGCGCACGATGACCTGATCGGGCCAGCTCGCCCGATGGACGATCGCGACGGGGCAGTCTTCGCCATACGCGGGGACGAGTGCCTCGACGACGTCGCGCAGCAACGTGATGCTCAAGAAGAGGCAGAGCGTCGCCTGGTGCGCGGCCAGCTCCTCGAGCTTCTCGCGTGAAGGCATCGGCGTGCGCCCCTCCGCGCGCGTGAGGATCACGGTCTGCGAAAGTTCCGGCAGGGTGAGCTCACGCCCGAGCGCGGCCGCCGCTGCGGTAAACGACGAGACTCCCGGGACGATTTCGTAGGGGATCCCCAGCTCCTTCATGCGCCGCATCTGCTCGGCGGTGGAGCCAAAGATCGTCGGGTCGCCGGTGTGCACGCGCGCGACGTCGACGTCGCGGTCGCGCGCGTCGACGAGCACCGCGACGATCTCCTCGAGGGTCATCGCCGACGAGTCGAGCACCCGCGCGTCGGGGCTCGCCCGGGCGATGATCTCGCGGGGGACGAGCGAGCCCGTGTAGAGCACGACGGGGCAGCGGGCGATCAGGTCGGCGCCGCGCACGGTGATGAGGCCGGGGTCGCCAGGGCCCGCTCCGATGATGTAGACGCGCATCGACTCGGCTCCTCTCAGCTGCACTTCAAGACGGCGTCGCGGACGACGTCCCAGATCGGCTTCGGCACCTCGCAGAGCCACGCCGCGGGGATCGCGCGCCCCGACGGCGCCTCGGCCTCGTCCTCGCCGACGGCGAGACGCCAGAGCCGCTCGCTCACCGAGCCAGTGCGGTCGATCGTCAGACGTTCGGCGATGGAGCGCGCGGCCGCCTCACCCTCGAGCCCGATGACGAGCGTCGTCCCTGAGAGCGTCGGCGCGCCTTCGCGCGAGAGGCGAACGAACCGCTCCCGCTTCACGTCGCGCTCGGTCGGCTCGACGAATCCCGCGGCGCGCCAGTCGCAGGGGACCTTGGTGTCTCCCGCGAGGAACCAAGCTGCCTCTCCCGCGACGACCGTCTCGACGACGATCGCGCCCGCGATCCTTCCGACGCGTGCCATCAGCCCTCCTCCTCGGCGGAACGTGACGTCGCCAGTGGCTCGACGACCAGCGAGCGCCCCGGCGTCTGTCCCGCGAGCACGTCCCCCTGCCACGTGTACTTGTTGGAGTAGCCGCGCGGCGTGACCATGTGCCCCTCGAACTCGAACGTCTGGCTCGAGCCGACGATCACCGTCGTGAGCATTCCGATCTCGTACTCGAGGCAGTGGTCGAGATCGGTGAGCATGCGCGACTCGGCGTGCCGGTAGGCGCTCTTCACCAGCGCCACCGGTGTCGTGCCCGCTCGATGCTCCGCGATGATCTCGTGCGCGCGCACGATCTGGCGGGTGCGTCGTCCGCTCGCCGGGTTGTAGAGTCCGATGACGAAGTCGCTCTCGGCGGCGGCCCGGATGCGTCGCTCGATCAGCGGCCAAGGCGTGAGCAGATCGGAGAGCGAGATCGCGCAGAAGTCGTGGCCGAGCGGCGCGCCGACGAGCGACGCGCACGCGCTCAGCGCGGTGATCCCCGGAACGAGGCGCAGCTCGGGAGAGTCTCCCTTGTGCCAGCCGCTCTCCTGCAGGACCTGGAACACCAGCCCGGCCATTCCGTACACGCCGGCGTCGCCCGACGAGATGATGGCGACCTTCCCGCCCGCGCGCGCTCGCTCGACGGCAGCGCGCGCGCGACCGATCTCTTCGGTCATGCCGGCGCGGATGATCTCCTTGCCTCCGATGAGCTCGCGCACCAGTCGGATGTAGGTCGTGTACCCGACGATGACCTCGGCCTCCGCGATGGCCGCGAGCGCCGCGGGCGTGGTGTGATCGTGGGCGCCGGGGCCGATGCCGACGATCGTCAGGCTGCCGTGATCGCTCATGGGGTCGCTCCTTCGTGGGCTCCGGCGACGCGCTTGGGGAAGGGGATCCCGGCGACCGCGAGGGTCATCGATCGCCCGGCGCCCTCTTCGGTGTACTTCTGCTTCGGGACGAGCAGCTGCGTCGCGCCCGCGGCGATGAGCGCCGCCGGCTCGCAGACGCCGCGCGTGCCGACGAACGTCTTCACGCGCTCCGACGGGCTCTGGACGCCGTGCCCTTCTTCGAGGGCGTCGAGGGCTTCGGCAGCGAACGTCTCTAGCGGCCAGCCGCGTGCTTGCGAGAGCGCGAGGAGCGCCGGCTCGTCCCCCTTCTTGTCAATCGTGGCGAGCGCGCGCACCGACTTCTCGGAAACCCCGTGCGTCGCGAACGTCGCCGCGATGCCTCGCTCGATCAGCGCGAGGGGCGTACCCCGATCGCAGCCGATGCCGAGGACGAGGCTCTTCGGTCGGTAGACGACCGATCGCGCGAAGCACGCGGGGTGACTCCGCGCCACGTCTCGGTGCGAGGCGATGAGCAGCATCTCCCACGCCGAGGGGTCGACGCCGTCGAGCGAGGTCGCGTACGCGACCCCTTTGGGTAGCGGCGTATCGAGCGGCCACCAAGACGGCTCGCCGGTCTCCTGCACGAAGAGCACGGGCGTCTCGTTGACCACCGCAGCGCACGCGCTGGTGACGTTGCGATCGGGGTCATCGAGCGACCAGCCGAGCCCACGCGCGAGGATGTCCACCGTGAGGGTGCCGAGCGCGTCCGACGCGGTGGTCACGACGGGCGTCGCGTCGATGGCGCCGGCGACACGCTCGGCGAAGACGTTGCCGCGGCCGACGTGCCCCGACAGCACGCAGACCGAGAAGCGCGCGGCGTCGTCGACGCAGATCACCGCCGGATCGACCTTCTTGCTGCGCAGCTGCGGCGCGATCATTCGCACGACGGCGCCCACGCTGATGACGAAGACGTGCGCGTCGTAGCGAAGGAAGGTCTCTTCGAGGAGCGGGCCCATCGGCAGCGGGAAGAGGCGTGCCTCCGCGGGCGCCCGATCGCGCAGCTTCTCGGAGACGAGCAGGTCCGCATCCGGAAGCGCTGCGGCGATCCTCCGGGCGATCTCGACGCCGTGCTTCGTGATCGCGTAGATGGCGAACGTGCGTCGGGTCTCGGTCACGGCGCCTCCGTCGCGCGCGTCGCGTCGGGCGCGGCTTCGTTGACGAGGC
Source organism: Myxococcales bacterium (assembly GCA_021783935.1). Lineage (GTDB taxonomy): Bacteria > Myxococcota_A > Polyangia > Polyangiales > JADJMO01 > CAIXWQ01. The sequence goes on from JAJXTK010000140.1 coordinate 8,363, forward strand.
GACCGCTCCGGTCGCTCCGCTTCACGATCATCATCGCGAGGCAGCCGCCGGTGTCGCCTTCGAGCCGGCGGACGTCGCGCTCCACGCGCTGCTCGGCCATCGTCGCCCTCGAGACGAGGAACGCTCGATCGGTGAGCCCGGTGCGCTCGAGCGCTTCTAGGATCGTCGGCATGGCGCCCCCGAGCTTCATGAGCACGACCGTGTCGAAGCGCTCGAGCAAGTCGACGAGATCGCCGACGCCGTAGGTCGCCGGGATGATCGCCACGCGCTCGTGCCCGTCGGCGAGAGGGATGCCTCCGATCGCCGCGACCGAGGTGATCGACGTGACGCCGGGGACGACCTCGACGCGCAGCGACGGCCAGCGCCGCAGCGCTTCGTCGCGCACGTAGCCGAAGGTGCTGAAGACCGAAGGGTCGCCCTCGGTGAGGAACGCGACCGCTCTGCCCGCGAGGAGCCGCTCGCCGATCGCGTCGACCGCGGCGAGCACGCGCGGGCGCACCACGGTCGCTTCCTTCGACATCGGAAACGTCAGTCGCAGGCGCTCCTGGGCGGCGTTCGCCTTCACGATCGGCGCGGCGATCGACCACGCGACCGAAGCGCCGAAGTCGGAGCTTCGGGGCAGCGCGAGCACGTCGGCGGCCTCGATCACGCGCAGCGCCCGCACCGTGAGCAGATCGGGCGCGCCTGGACCGACGCCGACGCCGTACAGCGTGCCGAGGGCGGTCACGACGCCGCCTCCGTCGCGGCGCGCGGGGTCGCCGGCTTGTCGATCGCGAAGACGTGAATCGGGTTGAGCGCCTCGTAGCGCTGGTAGCGTGCGAGCGGCGCGCCCCGCGAGATCTGGACGAGCGTGATTTCGGGCTCGGCGCCGAGCGACTTCATCGCCGCGTGAGCCTCGGCGACGTTCTCGAGCGTGATGGCGTTGACCACCAACCGGCCGCCCGGACGCAGCGCCGCGAACGCCTCCTCGACGATCGACGACATGCTGCCTTTGCTGCCTCCGACGAAAACGGCGTCCGGCGCGTCGAGCCCCGCGAGCGCCTCGGGCGCGCGCCCCGCGATCACGCGGACGTTGTCGACGCCGTGTGCGCGCACGTTCTCGTGGCAGAGCGCGATTCCCTCGGGATCGATTTCGATCGCGAACACCCGACCTCGTGGCGCGAGCATCGCGGCCTCGATGGCCACGGAGCCAGAGCCGGCGCCGATGTCCCAGACGATTGCGTCGGGGCGGATCCGCAGCGTCGCGAGCGAGAGCGCGCGCACCTCGCGCTTGGTGATGAGGCCGAGCTTCGGCGTGCGCTTGGCGAAGTCCTCTTCGGGCAGGTACGGGATCACCGGGGGCGCTCGCCAGGCCTCGTCGGTGCGGACGAGCAAGAGCACGTGCAGCGAATCGACGTCGCGCAACGCCGCCAGCTCGGGCAGCGTGAGTCGACGCACGCGCTCGCCCGGGCCCGCGAGGCGCTCGCACACAATCGCGTCCCAGGAGGCCTCCCCGTGCTCGATCATTCGCGCGGCGAGGCGCGCGGCGCCGTGCTCGCCGTCGGTGAGGACAGCGACCTTCCGCGCGCTCCGCAGGCGGGCGACGAACCCCTCGATCGGGCGCCCGTGCACGGAGAGCACCTCGACGTCGTCCCACGCGAGCCCCGTGCGGGCACACGCCCATTGCACGGCCGTCGGCGCCGGGAGGAACTCGACGTGCTCGGCCCCCACCGCGGCGGCGACGCGCGCGCCGATGCCAAAGAAGAGCGGATCGCCCGAGGCGAGGACGCAGACCGAGTGCTCGTCCGCGAGGGACGCGACCCGCGCGAGCGCACCGTCGAGGCCGCCCTTCAGCAGCACACGTTCCCCCGTGAACTGCGGGAAGAACGCGAGGTGTCGCTCGCCGCCGACCAGCACCTGCGCGCGCGCGACCGCGTTCGCGGCGCGGCTCGTCAGGCTCGCGCAGCCATCGTCGCCGACGCCGATGACCGTCACCGCGCGTCGGGCGCCCGGCTGAGCGCTCACGACGCAGCCCCGTGACGTCCCGAGACCGAGAGCATGAGCAGCGCGTGCAGGATGGCGACCGCGATCGTGCTTCCGCCCTTGCGGCCGCGCGCGGCGACGTAGGGGAGCGTCGAGGCGATGAGCGCCTCCTTGCTCTCGGCCGCGGAGACGAAGCCGACGGGCACGCCGACGACCAGCGCCGGCCGCGCGCCCTCTTCGCGCTCGAGCCGCAGCACCTCGAGCAGCGCGGTCGGCGCGTTGCCGATCGCGACAATTGCCCCGTCGAGCAGCCCGAGCCGGTGCGCCTTGCGCATCGACTCGATCGCGCGCGTCGAGTTTGTGGCCCTCGCATCGGCGATGACGTCCGCATCGGAGATGAAGCCGTGGACGACGCAGCCGTACGCCGCGAGCCGCTGCTCGTTGAGGCCCACGGCGATCATCTTCACGTCGACGAGCACTGGGCAGCCGCGCCGCAGGGCGGCGATCCCCGCCCGAATCGCGTCATTGCCGAACGCGACCAGGCTCTTGAACTCGAAGTCTGCCGTCGAGTGGATGACGCGACGAACCACTTGCCACTCGTCGGCCGGGTACGGGTGCTCGCCAACCTCCGCATCGATGATCGAGAAGCTCTCGTCTTCGATGCCGCGCCCGAGCGCGGTCATCTGGCGCATGTCGTTCATGGGGTCTCCGGCGCAGCGGTGAGGTGCGGCGCGCGTCCTAGGACGCGGCCGTCGAAGTCGACGAGGACGGCGCAAATGGGCAGCGGCGCGACGAGCGCGGCGTGCCGCGCGAGCGCGGCGTGCCGCGCGAGCGCGGCGACGGCGCGGGCGCAGATTGCGTCGACGAGGCGATCGAGGCCTGCCTGTGCGGCGAGCTCGAGCACGTGGCGCGCGGTGTTGGCGGCCCAGATCGCTTCGACGATCGCAGGCGAGGCGCCGAGCTCCTTCGCGATCGCCGCGAGCAGCTCCATGTTCACCTCGGAGCCGGCCGCATGGGTCATCATGCGCGCGTCGGCCATCTTCGAGAGCTTGCCGATCATGCCGACGACGCACGCGCGCTCCGCGCCGCGCCGCGCGCAATGCTTCACGGCGACGCCGACGAAGTC
>JAJXTK010000808.1 GCA_021783935.1 Myxococcales bacterium
GCGGGGTCGGGACGGTCGGCGAGGGCGCCGGGCGCGCGGATGCGGACGCGGGGGCAGAGGATTCGATCTCGAGCGGATCGGCCCACGCGTCGTCGGCGGGTCCTGCCACGAGCCACGCGCCGACGTCGGCGAGCGCGTCGGCCGGCGCGGGGTGCGCAGCGTCTTGGGCGGGCTCGCTCCAGGCGACGGCGACCCGCGGCGTCGTCGCCGCGCCGAGCTTCTGCGCGAGCGCGCGCGCGTCCTCGAGGCGCAGCACGCAGCCGCGCCCCGACTCGGGTAGCGCCGGAGGATCGTCGGCCCCCGGGAGCGTCACGATCTCGACGCCGCCGACGCGGAAGGCACGGTAGAGCGACCCGTCGACGACGTGCAGGCCGGCGTCGCCGATCGCGGCGTGCACGACGTCGAGATCGTCGGCGGGGCCGGCGACGGTGACGACCAGCGCGACGGCCTTGGCGAGCGACGAGAGCCCGGCGGCGAGCGAGCCGCGATCCAGGGCGCCGAGGCCGTCGACGAAGAGGATCGACGGCGGCGGGTTCGCGAGGGCGAGCGGCGCGACCCCTCCTTCGAACGAGGTGACGGCCGCGTACGCGTCCTTGGGGAGCCCGCGCAGCTCCGCGCGCACGCCGTCACGGACCAGGCGCAGCCCCCCGCCGAGCTCCTGCTCCTCGTGCGTGTCCTTCGCCGGGACCTCGGCGCACGAGTAGCCCTGCTTGTCGCCGACCTTCACCTTCCCGCGGCAGTGACAGGACGACGCGCCCGCGAGCGCGAGCGCGAGGATCCAGCCGGTGGCTCGACGGACGCTCACGAGCCGCTCGTCTTCACCCCTTCGCAGCGCCCCTCGATGAACGGCAGCGACACGCGGGCCTTGGCGATGTCGAGCTCGCGCACCACGAGGGTCTCCTCGGCGGCGCGCAGCTGGCGCCCCGCGTCGATGAGGTCGAAGTTCGTGGTGCCGGCGGCGCCGTTCGCGTACGCGATGCGCGCGAGGCGATCGTACTCGCGCGCGAGATCGCGAGCCTCGCGGGCGGACACCATCGCGTCCTCCGCGACGCCGATCGCCCGCCGCGCCTGGGCCGTCTCGATCTCGACCCCGACCTGCGTCTTGATGACGTTGGCGCGCGCCTCGTCGACCAGGGCGACCCGATCGCGCCGCTCGCCGTAGCGCACGCCGCCGTCGTAGAGCGGGATCGTCAACACGGCGCCCAGCGACCAGCCGCTCTGGTATGGCCCGTCGAACGCCGGCCCGGCGGCGCTGAGGCTCGCGGAGGCCGAGAGCGTCGGCGCGAACTTCAAGAGGATGTCGTCGACGTTGCGCTCGGCGATGACGACCTGGACCTTCGCCATCTCGACGTCAGGGCGAACGAGCTCGTTCGAGCTGCCGCAGAAGCGGAGCATCTCCTGCTCGAGCGCCTGCGGATCGGCGCCGATCCCGAGGTCGCCCGTCTGCCCGATGAGCTGCGCGAGGGCCTCGCGCGCTTGCCGGAGCGCCTCGTCGTCGCCGGGGATCACGGCGCGCGCCGTGGCGAGATCCTGCTGGGCGCGCACCAGATCGCGCTGATCGCCGACGCCGGCGGTGATGCGACGGCGCGTGAGGTCGAGCCGATCGAGCGCCGCGTCGACGTTGACGCGATCGATGTTCGCGAGCTTCGCGGCCGCGGCGATCGCGAGCGCCTGGCGCGCGAGGGCGACCGCCACGCGCCTGCGCACGTCGGCGAGCGAGAGCGCGGCGATGTCCTCGCTGACGCGCGCGGTGCCGATCGCGTGGATGCCGCGCAGGTTGACGAGCGGCGCGGTGATCGAGAGCTGCGCGGCCATGAAGTCGCCGCGGCCGATGATGAAGGTGCCCGGCGACCCGCTCGAGGGGACGTGCGAGAATATGACCTGCCCCGACGCGTTCGGCAGCACGCCGCCCCACGCGATGCGCGTCGCGGCCTCGGCGCGCTCCATCTCGTCGAGCGCGACGCGCATGTCGGGGTTGCCGCGCCCGAATTCCTGCCAGAGCGAGCCCCACCCGGCGATCGCACGTCCGGGCGGCGCGAGCGGCGCCGGATGCGACTCGTTCACGGGGGGCGGCGCCGAGGGGGCCGGCGGGATGACCACCGCGGAGGGGGTGATCGGCACGAAGGAGCCGGCGCTCGACGGGCTCGTCGAGGGGGCCGTCACCGCGTTCGACTGCGCAGACGCGAACGGCGCGAGCAGACCGAGGGAGACGATCGCGACGCCGGCCGCCGCGCGGGGGGATAGGAGGGCCATTCGGGTCACGGCAAGCGCTAACGAGGAATCGTTGCGTCCGCAACGATCGAGCGCCGTTTCGATTCCGAGCATGCGCCGACCGTCACGGCCGTGCGGCGAAGGGCGCGTGAAGAATTGTCGGCGCGCGGGGGCTCGGGCCGGCTCACGAGCTCGCGCGCGTCCAGCGCGCGCGACGGCGATAGCGCGGGTCGGACTCGACGATGGTGAGCGTCTCGACCACGTGCCGCGCGCGCGCTCGGAGCGGCGCGACCGGCACGTCGAGCGCCGCCGCGATCTCGTCGAG
>JAJXTK010000141.1 GCA_021783935.1 Myxococcales bacterium
GCGCACGTCTTCGTCGGCGAGCGACGACGGGGCGCCGCCGGGGTTCGCGCTCGTGGCGGTGAGCGGGCCGCCGAACGCGCGCACGAGATCGAGCGCGGGCGAGGCGCCGGGCACGCGCACCGCGACCTTGCCGCGATAGCGCAACAGCGGGTGCAGCGACTCGGCGGCGTCGAGCGCGATGGTGAGCTGCCCGGGCCAGAAGCGCGCGGCGAGACGGCTCGCCATGGGCGGCACCTCGCGCACGAGCGCCGGCCAGGCCTCCGTGCCCGGGATCAGCACCGCCGACGCCTTCGCCTCCTCGCGCCCCTTGAGCGCGAAGACGGCCTCCACCGCGCTCGGCCGCCGCGCGTCGGCGCACAGGCTGAAGAAGGTCTCGGTGGCGACGGCCACCACGCCTCCGGCGCGCAGGTGCTCGAGGGCCTTGTTGCGATCCGACGTGATCACGGGCGCGCCTCCGAGGCAGAGCGCGCGCGGTTCGACGCAAGGACGACGACGATGGTGGGACGCATCCGACTCCGACGCCCGACTGACGCATAGACGCCCTATGCGGATGGGTGGGGGGGATCGGCGAGTGTCGCGCTCTCGCAACGAGCCCGCAAGTCCCCTGCCAAGCCAAGCGCCAGCCGAGAGCCAATCAACCGGCGAGCAACCGGCGAGCAAGCGGCCAGCAAGCGGCCAGCAAGCGATCCATGCGCTCGACGCGCATCCTTCGATTCAAACGGCTCGCCACGAGCGTTTCGAGATCCAGGGTCTCGGCAGGCTGCGCTTGCGCGGCGTGCACGCACGAGCCGGTTGGCGCCGCGCACGCCGTGGGGTTCCGGTCCGCCGCCGCGTCTGCCGTCGACGACCGCGGCGCGCGTGTGCGCCAGAAGGACAGCGCGGGCGTTCGCAACGCTGGCCGCTCTCGTGCACTGGCGGGCTCCCAGCGCGGGGCCGCCCTAGGCGGCGCGCGACGCGGAGCGGGTAACCGCACGCGCAGCGCAGTTCGCCCTCAGTGGTTCGCGACGCGGGCTGCCGGAGCGGCGCCGCGGCGGGGTGCGGGAGGAGCCGGGAGCTTTCGCGGGGAGCGCGAGGAGCAGGAGTGCCATGCAGACGATCCAAGCCGAGCTGAGCGAAGCGATCGCAGCGTCTGACCGGGAGCTCGTGGAGCGCGCGATGACGGGGGACCGAACGGCGCTCTCGACGCTGCTTCAGCGCTACAAGCCGATCGTGACGAGACACCTCCAGCGCTATCCGGTCGACGACGCCGATCGCAAGGATCTGCTCCAGGAGGCGATGCTGCAGGTCGTCCGTAAGCTGCACACCTTCCGGGGCGACGCCCAGTTCAGCACCTGGCTCTATCGAGTCACGGCCAACGCGGCGCTCATGAAGATGCGCAGCGAGCGGCGCCGTCGCGCGACGAGCCTCGACGACTCCAACGCGGAGCTCGAGGCGCAGCCGATCGCCCCGCCGGGCGGCGAGTGGGCGGAGAACGCGCAGTCGCGGCTCGAGCACTGCCAGCTCAACGTGCGCCTCGAGCGCGCGCTCGCGCAGCTGCCCGAGGGCTACCGCGAGGTCGTCATCGAGCACTACCTCGAGGGGCGAACGCTGCAGGGGGTGGCGGACAACCTCGGCACCACGGAGAGCGCCGTGCGCTCGCGCCTGCACCGCGCGCGCGCCTCGCTGCGCCGCATGCTCGCCGACCTGGGCGCCCCGGTGCACGCAGAGCCGGAGCTGATCGGCGAGGCGGCAGCGTAGGGGTCGAGCGGGCGGCTGTCCCGGAGCGCGAGCCCGCGGCGCGTGCTTCGCAGACGACGTGACGCGTGGCGCGGCTCGGGGGCGCGCGCTCACGCGCGGTGCGAGGCGCGCGTCGTGGTAGTGCGGGGGCGTGCCGCTGCCGAACCTCCCCGCCGCCGATGGCCCCGGTGCGGCCTCGCGGAGCGTCATCCCCGTGCGGGTGCGCTTCGCCGAGACCGACCTGATGGGCATCGTCCATCACTCGAGCTACCTGCTCTATTTCGAGGAAGCGCGCGTCGAGTACTTGGCTCGACGCGGCGCCGTCTACCTCGAGTGGGTCGCCCGCGGGATGCACTTTCCGGTCATCGACGCCCGCTGCCGCTACCGCACCGCGGCGCGCTTCTACGACCTGCTCGAGATCGAGACCTGGATCGGCGAGGCCTCGCGCGCGACGGTGCGCTTCGACTACCTCGCCCGCCGTGGCGACGACGTCGTCGCCGAAGGCTGGACGTTGCTCGCGTGCATCGACGACGCGCGGCGCCCCCGGCGCATCCCACCGGAGGTGCTAGACCAGATGCTCGGGCCGGAGCGCCAAGGCGTGGCGCCGAGCATCCGTCCGACGACGAGCAGTGCCTGAAAATTCGACCTGTTCGCGCGCTTGGGGGTAGGTGTCCCACATGGTGCGCAGAGGTGGTTTCCTTCGCTCCGTCTCTCTCGCCTTCTTGGCCCCCCTCGGTGCGTGCGCTGGCCCTACGGTAGAGGTTGTCGACGCGTCGCCGAGCGCGCCGGCCGAGGCGACGTCGGGCGCGACGCCGAGCGCGACGGCCGGCCGGTCGAGCGCGAAGCTCGAGGCCGCCGCGCCGCTCGATCGCGATGACGACATCCTCCTCGCGGTGCGTCGCGGCGGGAGCTTCGACGCCTCGAGCTTCCTCGCGACGGGCATCGCCTCCCCGGTGCCGCCGAGCGTGCTCGCCGACCTGGCGGCGCCGGCCACCCCGCTGGCCAAGCGCGGGCTCTCGCTCACCGAGCCGCCCGAGGCGCCCGATCCAGCGCTGGCCGACGATCCGCGCTGCCCGCAGGGGATGCAGCTCGTCGAGGGGGAGTCGTGCTGGGACGTGCGCCACGAGTGCACCGACCCGATGCCGAACGACCCCGCCGGCCGCTGCCGCTCCTACAAGAAGGGGGCGGACGAGTGCGTGCCGCCGAAGAAGGACCTCAAGTTCTGCATGGACCGCTACGAGTGGCCTGGCGTCCCCGGCGCCAAGCCGCGCGTGATCGTCACGTATTACGAGGCCGAGCGGCTCTGCAAATCGATCGGCAAGCGCATGTGCGAGGAGCAGGAGTTCTACCTCGCGTGCGAGGGGCCCGAGCATTGGCCCTTCGCCTGGGGGCACGAGCGCTATCCGAGCACGTGCAACATCGACCGCCCCTGGGCGAGCGTCGACTGGGGCAAGTGGTCGACCGACCCATACGAGGAGGCCGAGCGGCTCGATCAGGCGCTGCCCATCGGCACGAGCAAGTGCTGGAGCCCGTACGGCATCCACGACATCGCGGGCAACGTCGACGAGTGGACGCACGCGCGACAGGGGCGCGACCTGCTCGGCTCGCTCAACGGGGGCTACTGGGGGCCGGTCGCCAACGCGTGCCGCTACGTCACGACCGTGCACGGGCCCGAGTTCGCGTTCTACCAGATCGGCTTCCGCTGCTGCGCCGACGCGAAGGAGTGAGCGAGGGCGCGCGCGCAACTACAACGGCGCCTTGTGGGCCCGCGCCACTCTCGTAGCATTCGGGGGGCGGAGGCTTTCACGATGCTTCGTCGCGCCGTCCCCCTCGTCGCTTGTGCGCTTGTCGCCGCCTGCTCGGGCTCGAGCACGAGCGGCGGGCCGACCACCACGCCCGTGCTCGACGCCGGCGACGACACGGGCTTCGTGCTCGGCGACGACGCCACCGCCGACAGCCAGTTCGCGATCAAGACCTACCAGCTCACGCCGACGAACGCGGTGCTGAAGATCGACACCGCGACCGCGGGCTCGGTCGCGACGCAGGACTACACGCTCACGATGACCGAGAACGGCGTCGACACCGACGTCAGCGCGGCGAGCACCTTCACGGTCGACGATCCGACGCTCGGCAGCTTCTCGGGCAACCACTTCACCTCGACGACGGCGCTGCCGCCCGGGGTGCTCGGCCGCACCACGCAGGTGCGCGCGGAGCCCGGCAACGGCATCGCCAACGTCACCGTGATCGCCCTGCGCACGACGGGGGCGCTGGCCGACTTCTTCTTCACGGTCCCCTACCAGAAGCTCCCGATCCCGCCGAAGGACACGCTGGTCTTCGGCACCAAGCTCAAGCAGGTCGACGTCGCGTTCCTCATGGACACGACCGCGTCGATGGGGGGCGAGATCGCGAACCTCCGCGACACGTTCTCGACGCCGAGCACGGGGATCGTCGCGCAGCTCAAGGCCAAGATCACCAACGTCGGCTTCGCCGTCGCGAGCCACCAAGACTTCCCCGTCGCGCCGTTCGGCTACGACGGCTCGTCGGGCGGCGCGGCCAACGTCCCCTACCAGCTGCTCACCAGCCTCGGCATCAACCCGAACGCGTCGATCGCCCAGAGCGCGTTCGACCTGCTCGTGCCGTACATGGGCGGCAGCCTCTCGGAGGCGCAGTACGAGGCGCAGTACCAGCTGCTCACCGGCGAGGGGTTCGCGTGGACGGCGCCGAAGGCCGGCTCCATCGCGCCGAAGCCCGCGACGTTCAGCGGCGGGGCGAACTGGCGGCCGGGCTCGTTGCCGATCGTCGTCGAGATCACCGACGCCGGCTGGAACGACGCGGCCGACTACACCGCCGCCGAGGGGACCAAGCTCTCGCCGCACTCGCGCGATCAGGTCGTCGACGCGTACGTGAACAAGGTGCGCGGCCGCTTCGTCGGCGTGCAGGCGGTGATCCCTGGCCCGAGCGGCGGCCTCGACACGCCTTGCACCGACGGCGCCACCGCCTCGTGCGACAGCGCGCGCGGCTACGGCGAGGCCGTCGACATGGCGACCGCCACCGGCAGCGTCGTCGACCCGTCGGCCTTCGGCGGCGCGTGCGGCGGCAAGTGCTGCACCGGCCCGGCCGGCGGGGGGATCGCACCCGACGCCTCGGGCAAGTGCCCGCTCGTCTTCCAGGCGAAGACCGACGGCACCGGCGTCGGCACCTCGATCATCAACGGCATCATCGCGCTCAGCGTGGGGGCGACCTTCGACGTCACGGCGATCCCCTCGAACGACGCGACCAACCTCGACGCCTCCGGCAAGCCGGTCGACGCGACGAAGTTCATCGCGAAGATCCGCGCGATGGGCGAGGGGGACGCGACGCACGGGTGCAACTCGCACGCGGTGAACGCGACCTCCGACACCTTCCTCGGCGTCACCGTCGGCACGCCGGTCTGCTTCGAGATCACCGCGGGCGAGAACGACAGCGTCCCGGCGGCGAGCCAGCCGCAGTTCTTCCGCGCGTTCATCTCGGTCGTCGGCATGCCCGGCGCGGTCAAGCTCGAGGACCCGCGGCAGGTGCTCTTCCTCGTGCCGCCGAAGGAGCCGACCGCGCAGTAGCGCCCATCGCGGCCGTTGCTCGACAGCGCCCTCAGCGCAGATCGGGCTCGGTCATGCCCGCGTAGCCGACGCTGACCAGGAACGCCGCGTTCGGGCGCGCGTCGGCGCCGACGAGGCCGATCGAGGCCGCGAAGCCGAGCACGAAGGGCTTGAGGAAGATCTCGTCGCCGAGCGTGAGGGCGAGCGAGGTGCCGCCGGGGACCGTGATGGTCGGGGCGTTGTCGGTGTAGGTCGTGTAGCGCGCCTCGAGGCCGACGAACGGGTTGAGGTACGAGGTCGACCCGCTCGCGAGGTTCGGGATCGACAGCGGCGCGAAGGCGACGCTCGCGAGCCACGTGGTCGAGCGGCCGCTGTCTGGCGCGTTGCAGGTCGGGTCGGTCGCCGGGTTGCACGAGGCGTTCGCAGACCAGCTGCCGAATTGAACGCCGACGCCGATGCGCAGCGGGACGGCCGACGCGTGCCACGAGCCCGCGATCGAGAACGCGCTGGTGCGGATCGCGTCGTGGCCGAACGTGTAGGCGTAGCCGAGGTCGAAGGTGAGCGCCTGCGCGCCCCAGCTGGCCGAGCGATCGACCCGATCGTCGCGCTCGCGCAGCTGAGCGGGGGGGAAGCACCCCTCTGCCCGCGCGACCATCGGCGCGGGGCACGAAGGGCTCCCCGCGCACCCCGCGCGCCCGTCCTCGCGCACGCCCCAGTGCTGCCCGGGCCAGCAGCAGTGCTCGGCGTCGGTCGCGAGCATGCCGGGCTCGCAGAGGCGCAGCGCGTGGCAGCCGTCGGGGCCGAGCTCGAACCCCTCGGGGCAGCTCGCGACGCCGATGCACTCGCGCGTCGCCCCCGACCACTCTTGCCCGGGCCAGCAGCAGTGCACGCCGTCGCCCGCGCGCTGCATCCCCTCCTCGCACTGCATGCCGCAGCTCTCCCCCTCGGCGACGGTGCCGGTCGGGCAGCGCGGGGCCCCGCGGCATCGGCCGCTCTGCTCCCCCCAAGTCTGGCCGGGGAAGCAGCAGTGGCCGGTCGGGTCGAGGACCTTGAGGTCGTCGCACACCGGCGCCGTCGATCCGGGGGGCGGCGCGGCCTTCACGCACGCGCTGCCGCTCCACGACTCGTCGGCGCGGCAGCGGGGCACGCACACGTGATCGCGGTAGCTCTCGCCCGCGGCGCAGCGATCGACGCAGCCGCGCGCGGTGGGGAACTGCGACGGCGCGCAGGCGAGCGGCGGCGTCGGCGTCGGGGCCGCGGTGCTCGTCGGGCGCGTGTTCGACGTCGCGTTCGACGTCGCGGTCGGCTTCGGCGCGGCCTCGACGCACCGCGAGGTCCCGCCGCTGGTGCGCTCGAGCTTGCCGGGGGGGCAGTTGCAGACGGCGGTCTTCGGGTTCGGGCGGCCGCCGGGGCCGCAGACGAAGTTCTCGGCCGCGATGGCGACCGGCGCGAGCGCGCAGGCGGCCGCGAGGCACGCGACACGGGCGAGGCTGCCGATCGGGCGAGGCGCGTGCATGGACCCCCTGCCTACCTCCGATCGCGCACGCAGCGAAGCCCGAGGCGCTCGCCGGCGATCGACTCGGCCGCCGCGTCGGCACCTGCGCCCGACACCGTCCACTTCTCGAGCCCGGCGTCGATCGCCGCCTTGGCGTCGTCGAGCGCCATCGAGAGCGAGGCGCCGCGCGTCATCGCGAGGCCCTCCTTCACGCTCGCCGTCCACTCCTGCACGTTGCCGGCGAGGTCGTACAGATCGGCGCTCGTGCGATCGCCGGGCGTGGTCGCGACGGCGAGCGGCTCGGCGGACTCGCCGCGGGCGATCGGCCACGAGGCCGGCGGCGGCCAGCTCGTCCCCCACGGGTACCCCTTGCCGAGCAGCGTGGTCCACTCGTCGCTCGTCGGCAGGCGCGCGCCGATCGCGCGGCAGTAGCCGCGCGCCTGCTCCCAGGTGACCCACGTCACCGGCCAGCGCCGCGTCGCCTCGTCGGGCTCGCGCCACCCCTTGATGGGCGTCGCGTCCTTCTTCGCGGGCGCGTCGAGCGAGGCGAGATAGGCGGCGTACTCCTCGCGCGTGACCTCGTGCGTGTTCGCCTCGAGCCCGGCCACCGCGACCCACTTGTTGCGCTCGGCGGCCAGCTCGGCGAGGGGCTTGGGCTTCTTCGCCGACCGCTCTGGTTCGCTCGAGGCCTTCGGCTTGCCCGTCGGTGAAGGGCGCGCCTCGTCGTCGGCGACGGAGGTGCTCGCGCTCGACCCGCCGCGCAGCGCGATCGCCGCGCCGACGCCCCCCCCCGCGACGAGCGCGAGGGCGACGAAGGCGACGACGAGCCCCTTGCTCGATCGGCGGCCGGGGCGGCTCGGCGGGTACGCGGCCGGGGCGGCCTGCTCGGTGACCGGCGTCGAGGTCGTGCTCGCGAGGCGCGGCAGCGCGAAGGGGGGCGGCGGCTCGAGCGCGACGTTGGTCGCCGCGTAGGCGAGCTGCGAGGCGGTCGCGAGCGAGGGCGGACCGGCCGGGTCGACCGAGACGCCGAAGACCGCGCCGAGGGCCTGAATCGCCTCGGAGGCGCGGCGATAGCGCGCGGTCGGCTCGCGCGCGACGCAGCCGAAGAACCACGCGTCGAACGTCGGCGGCAGCGTCACCCCCGCGCGGGCCGCGCGCGCGCACGCCGACTCGAGCGGATCGAAGAGGATCTCCGTGAGCAGCTGGTTGATGTCCCCCCCTTGCCAGTACGGGCGGCCGACCAGCAGCGTGTAGGCGACGAGCCCGAGCGCCCAGACGTCGGTCGCGGGGCCGATCTGCGAGGAGCGGCGCGTCTGCTCGGGCGCCATGAACATCGGCGTGCCCGTCGCGCGAGTGCCGGTGGCCGAGGCGCTCTGCACCAGCTTCGCGATGCCGAAGTCGAGGATCTTGATCGTCGGGGGCTCGCCGTCGCGCAGCACCAGAAACAGGTTCTCGGGCTTCAGATCGCGGTGGACGACCCCCTTCTGGTGCGCCTTGTCGAGCGCGCGCGCGGCCTGCGCGAGCCAGCGCACGCAGCTGTCGGGGGCGGCGCGGCCGCGCCGCTCGAGGAAGTCGCCGAGCTCCTCGCCGACGAGGAACTCCATCACGATGAACGGCACCCCCGAGGCCTCGTCGATGCCGGCGTCGAGCACGTCGACCACGTTCGAGCTCTCGATCAGCGTCGCGACCTGCGCCTCGCGCGTGAAGCGGATGCGCTCCTCGGGGTCGACCACCAGCTCGGGGCGCATGACCTTGAGCGCCACGCGGCGGTGCGTCGCGAGGTGCGTCGCCTCGAACACCGCCCCCATGCCCCCCGCCTTCAGCAAGCGGACGATCGCGTAGCGCCCCGCGAACTGCTGACCCGGCGCGAGGTGGGCGAAGTCGATCACGGAGGGCCCAGCATAGCGTTGCCGCCCGGCGCGTGGTCGGATCGCGCCGTGGATCGGGGCACCTTCGTCGCGCGCGCCAGGGGTCGGTGTGGGATCGCGTGCGCGCTCGTCGCGCTCGTGGCGTGCAGCCCCGGGCAGGCCTCGAAGCTCGAGCCGCACGACGCGGGGCTCGACGGCGCGCGCGACGCCAAGGCCGACGCGCACCTCGACGCCGCGGGCGACGCGTCGGACGAGGTCGCAGCCGACGCGACGCCCGAGGTCGAGGACACCGGCGACCCCGACTACGGCGCCCCCCCCGCGCCGGGCACCCACCTCGAGGCGACGATCGGCCCCGCCGGCGGCACGCTCGCCGGCGCCGACGGCACCCCGCTCGCGCACGTCTCGCTCGTCGTCCCCGCCGGCGCGCTCGCGACGCCGACCGTCATCGCGATCGACCTCGACGTCGCCCCGGCGATGCCCGCCGGCGCGAGCGCGCTCTCCCCCTTCGTGCGGGTCGGCCCCGACGCGCAGGTGTTCGCAGTCCCCGCGCGCCTCACGCTCCCGTGCGCGACCTTCGCGGCGACCAGCGCCGTCGGCGGCCTCGCGTACGTCGGCGCCGCGTGGGCCGCGCTGCTCTCGCCGTCGTACGACGCGACGGCGCAGGCGCTCGCCGTCTCGATGTCGCGCGGCGCGGGGGCGATCGCGGCGACGCTCCCCGACGCGCCGAGCCCGGTGATCACCGACTTCTCCCCCGCGAGCGCGGCGATCGGCGACGTGGTGTTCGTCGACGGCGCGGGCTTCGGCCTCGCCCCTGGCTGGCTCGCGGGGGCGGACGGCGGCGCGCCGCGCACGGCGCAGATCCTGGTCGGCGGCGTCGCGGCGAGCCCCCTCGCGTGGAGCGACGCGGCGCTCTCGCTCCGGCTCCCCGCGGGGGCGATGAGCGGCGCGATCACCGTGCAGACGACGAGCGGGCAGGCGACGAGCGCGGCGCCGATCGCGGTGAAGTGAGCTGGGCGCCCCGCGCCGCGTTGCCCGGCCCACCCGCGCGGGTAGAGTGAGCGGCGCATGCCGCGGCTGTCGGCGCAGCAACGAGCGACGCTCGACAGGCTCGCCGCCGAGCTGCGTAGGCGCTTCGGCGCGCGCCTGGCGGCCGTCACGCTCTTCGGCTCGCGGGCGCGCGGCGAGGGGCGCGACGACAGCGATCTGGACGTGCTCGTGCTGGTGCGCGATCTGACCCAGGACGAGCGTCGCGCCGTGATCGATTTCGCCGCCGACCTCGGCGTCGAGAGCGGCCTGGTGCTCTCGCCGCTGGTCGCCGACCCGGCGCGCTTCCCGGCCGATCTGCCGCTCGCGCGGGCCGTCGCCGCCGACGGGGTGCCGCTGTGACCGAGGTGCCGCTCGGCTCGGTCGCCTTCGAGCTCGAACGCGCGAGGCAGCTGCTCGGCGCGGCCGAGGTCCTGCGCCAGAGCGGCTACCACGCGGACGCGGTCTCTCGCGCCTACTACGCGATCTTCCACGCCTCGACCGCGCTGCTCGCGTCGATCGGCCGCACGGTGCGCACGCACGACGAGCTGCGCGCGGCGATCGGCGAGCACTTCATCCGCCCGGGCACGCTCGCACCACGCTACGGGCGCCTGCTCGCGCGCACCGCCGCCGATCGCAACGACGCCGACTACAACACCGCCACGACGTTCACGGCCGAGGACGCGGGCGAGTCGATCGCCGCGGCGCGGGAGTACGTCGCGGCGGTGGAGGGGATCGTGGGGGGCGCGGCGCAGCGCTGAGGCGAGCCTACGGACGCTCGCGGCGCAGCGCGGCGTAGTAGGCTCACGCGTGTGGAGGGCTCGACGTTCGACGAGGTTGCGTTCTTTCGCGCCGTCGCGGCGGCGGGGGTGCGCGCGCTCCTCATCGGGCGGCGCGCCATGGTCCTGCTCGGCGTCCCGGTGATGACCGCCGACTACGACTACTGGTTGAGCATCGACGACGTCGAGCGCTTCAACGCCCTCGCACGGGCGTTCGAGTTGCACCCCACGCACCCTCCCGACGCGGCGCGCGCGCGCGGGCGCTACGTGCTCGAGGGGGACGAGCACGTCGACGTCTTGGTCGCGCGACGGCAGTCGACGCGCGACGGCGTGCCGCTCGCCTTCGACGACGCCTGGGCGCGTCGCGAGACGCTCGACCTCGGAGACGCGACGCTCGCGGTGCCGTCGCTCGACGACCTGATCGCGACCAAGCGCTGGTCGATGCGCCCGCGAGACCTCGCCGACATCGAGTTGCTCGAGGCGCTGCGGGGCGCGCGATGAGCGACCGTCCCCGCACTCCCCCGCGCGATCTCCCACGCGATCTCCCACGCGATCTCCCGCACGATCGGCCGCTGCCCCCTGCGTTGTTCGATCGGCTGCTGTCGGAGGCGCTCGCGGACCCCGAGCAGCGCGCGCGCGACGAGGAGCTGATTCGGTGGTTTCTCCGCCGCTACCCCACGCCCGAGGCCCGGCTCGCCTACCTGCGGAGGAAGCAGCGCGAATGGGCGCGGCGCCCTGTCCCGCCCAAGGGGTAGGCGAACCGCCGCAAAGGGGGGTCGGGACCGGGTCCGCGACGGTTTCGAACCGCGCGCGAGGGGGGTCGGACCGGGGGTCGCGACGGTTTCGAACCGCGCGCGAGGGGGGTCGAAACTGGGTGTGGTTCTCCTGCTGAGCGAGTGGTCGCGTTCTAACAGCCCCCATCCCCAGCCCTTCCCCCGCGGTGCGTGGGAAGGGAGCGGGAGGCGGCGG
>JAJXTK010000142.1 GCA_021783935.1 Myxococcales bacterium
GCGCCGTCCGTCCTTCCGCCTCACCCGCAGGATTGCGATCTTCGTCGCGTGCTCGAACGGCGCCGGATCGGCAGGCGGCTCGCCCACGCGCGTCGCGGCGAACCCGCGCACGTCCTCGGGGATCGGCACGAGCTGTTCAATCGTCAGGTACCCGTCCGCGCACATCGCCTCGAGCGCGTCGTGAAAGGCCTTGCCGGGCAGAAACAGCGCGTTGTTGACCGCGACGAGCGCGCCGCCGTCGCCGACCAGCGGGCGCACCTTGTCGAGCACGCGCGTCGCCGACCCGACCAGATCGACCTTGCCCCGCTCCGTCTCCGAGAAGAGCGGCGGATCCACGAACACGCAGTCGAAGAGCGCCCCCTCGCGCTTGAGGCGCCCGACCGCGTCGAAGAGGTCCTCGGCGCGGAAATCGATCCGGCGCACCGGCCAGCCGTTCTTCGCGTACGTGGCCTTCGCGATCTCCAAGGAGGCCTTGTTGCGATCGACGTGCACGACCTCGGCGGCGCCGCCGGCCCGCGCCGCGACGCCGAGGCTCCCCGTGTACGCGAACGTGTTCAGCACGCTCTGGCCGGCGAGCGATCGCTTCGCCCAGGCCCGCAGCGCGCGCGTGTCGAGGTAGAAGCTCGCGTCACGGTGCATCGCGAGCGCGAGGGCGTAGCGCACCTCGTCCTCGCGGATCTCGCGATCGAGGTCGCGCATGGTGCCGAGCAGCGGCGTGCCGTGGCGGGCCTCGGGGCTCGCCGCGCTTCGCGCCTTCCAGAGCGCCGCGCGGATCCACGGCAAGCGGTCTCTCGCCGCGGCGAGCGCGAGCTCGGCGGTCGCGCGGTCGCCCTCGGGGCCCTCGGCGTAGTCGTGCACGACGAGCGTGCGCCCGTAGAGATCGACCGCGAGGGCGGGAAACCCCTCGTAGAAGCCGGCGAAGAGGCGGATCGCCCCGTCGTGCTGCGGGGCGAGGAGCGGCACGCGCGCGTCGAGGGCGCGGGCGAGGGCGGTCGGTAGATCCATGGCCAGCCGTTACGCCTCGCTTCAGCGCCCGCGCAAGCCCGAAGACGCAGAAAGCCCGCCGAGCGCGGACGCGGGCGGGCTTTGTCGCGCCGGCGCAGCGTGCGCTCAGGCCTTCTCGGCCTCGAGCGCGGCCTTCACCGCCGGTCGCTCGCCGACGCGCGCCATGAAGGCGCTCAGGTTCGGGAACTTCGACAGCTCCATCTGGAAGAAGCTCGTCCAGCGCACGACCGTGAACAGGTAGGCGTCGGCGACGCTGAAGTCGCTCCCCATCAGGTAGCTCTTGCCGGCGAGCGCCTCGTCGACCAGCGCGAGTCGCCGGTCGATGCGCTCGAGGATCGCCGCCTTCTGCGCCTCGCCGAGGCCGCGGTCGAAGAGCGCGCCGATGGTCTTGTGCAGCTCGGTGCCGACGTACCCGAGCCACTCCTGCAGCCGGTAGCGCTCCATGGTGCCGTAGGCGGGCGCGAGGCGCGCGTCGGGGCGCTGATCGGCGACGTACTGCGAGATCGCCTGGTTCTCGGTGAGCACGCTGCCGTCCTCGAGCTCGAGCGCGGGGACGTACCCCTTCGGGTTGATCGCCCAGTAGTCGCGGCCGCTCGCCGTCTTCTTCGAGGCGAGATCGACCTTCTCGAGGTCGAACGAGAGCCCCGCCTCGCGAAGCGAGATGTGCTGCGCGAGCGAGCAGGCGGACGGCGAGAAATAGAGCTTCATCGGCGGTCTCCTCGAGGTGTGCCGCCCGGGGGTCGTCGCGCGGCGCATCGCAAGGATGCGGCGCTCGCCGCCGAGGTCACCAGAGGGGCGCGAATAGCACCGTTGCGCCCCTGCAACGATGAGGCGGGCCGCCCGGGCGCGTGGGGCGATGCGCTAGCAGGCCGCTGAGAAGCGGCCTGCGGAAACTGTGACAGACAGCAGGCCGTGTCGATCGCGCGGCAAGTTTCGGGTTCACGCGGGAGAGGATCGGGCAGCTCCGGAGAAACTCGACGGCCTGCTACGGGCACGCCCCCCCAGGCGCCGTCGGCGAGGCACTCGTCGCCGTCGCAACGGGACACGCCATCGGCCGGCGGGCCGCAGCGGGTGTAGCGCTGGCGCTTCCCCATCGGCGGGCGCGGTCCCTCGGCGGGGCAGTCCTCTACGCGCTCGCAGAGCACGGCGAGGTGCGCGACCGAGCAGCTCGCCGCGCACTCGCTGCGGCCGTCGGGCTCCATGCCAGCAGCTGTCGCCGCCGCAGTCGGGGCGCGAGGCGCACGCGCGCGGGCAGGCTGCGGCGGGCGCGCACCGGCGATCGCCGCTTCAGCCCATGTCGATGCGGCACCCCTCCGCCTCGAGGCAGCTCGGCGCGTGGAACGCTGCACTGTCGGTCCCGTTGCTCCCGCGTAGGGGCCGCGGCAGCAGGCCTGGGCCGCCGCGCAGTCGGTCGCGTCGTCGAGCTCGCAGGTCCAGCAGGCGCTGCCGCCGCGTGGCAAGGGGCATCGATCGCGCCGCGAGGGCTGCGTCGCGGGGGCTTCCCCATCTCGCTCCGCGGGCCCCTGCGCCCGTGACGATTGCCCCTTCCGCCGCGCGCGGCGCGGCCCAACGCTCGCGTCCCTCAGCCAAGGGAGCGGCACGCCATGAGCGACTTCAAGTACCAAGAGATCCTCCCGATCGCCCACCACGACGACACGCCGTACCGCCGCATCGCGGGCGACTACGTCTCGACCTTCCAGGCCGCCGGCAAGACGTTCCTGCAGGTCGCCCCCGAGGCGCTCACCGTGCTCGCGCGCGACGCGATGCTCGACATCGCGCACCTGCTCCGGCCGGGGCACCTCGCGCAGCTGCGAAAGATCCTCGACGACGCGGAGGCCTCGCCGAACGACAAGTTCGTCGCGCTCGATCTGCTCAAGAACGCCAACATCGCCGCCGGCGGCATCCTGCCGATGTGCCAGGACACCGGCACCGCGATCGTGATGGGCAAGAAGGGGCAGCTCGTCTACGTCGACCACGCGGCCGGCGGGAGCGACGAGGCCGCGATCGCGAAGGGGATCTACGACACCTACCTGACCGACAACCTGCGCTACTCGCAGATGGCGCCGCTCGACATGTACAAGGAGGTCAACACCGGCAACAACCTGCCGGCGCAGATCGAGATCTTCGCGACCGACGACGACGAGTACCGCCTTCTGTTCATGGCCAAGGGGGGCGGCTCGGCGAACAAGAGCTACCTGTACCAAGAGACCAAGGCGCTCTTGAACCCGGCGAGCCTGCTCGCGTTCGTCGAGCAGAAGCTCCGCTCGCTCGGCACCGCCGCCTGTCCGCCCTACCACCTCGCGATCGTCATCGGCGGCACGAGCGCCGAGCAGACGCTCAAGACGGCGAAGCTCGCCTCCGCGCGCTACCTCGACACGCTGCCGACCAGCGGCAACGAGCTCGGCCGCGGCTTCCGTGACGTGGAGCTCGAGCAGAAGATCCTCGAAATCGCCCAAAAAACCAGCATCGGCGCGCAGTTCGGCGGCAAGTACTTCTGCCACGACGTGCGCGTCATCCGCCTGCCGCGCCACGGCGCCTCGTGCCCGGTCGGCATCGCGGTCTCGTGCTCGGCCGACCGGCAGGCCAAGGGCAAGATCACCAAGGACGGCGTCTTCCTCGAGGCGCTCGAGACCGATCCGGCCAAGTACCTCCCGGACGCGACGCACCAGCAGCTCGGCGGCGAGGTCGTGCAAATCGACCTGAACCAGCCGATGCACAAGATCCGCGAGACGCTCTCGAAGTACCCGATCAAGACGCGCCTGTCGCTCTGGGGGCCGCTGATCGTCGCGCGCGACATCGCCCACGCGAAGCTGAAGGAGCGGCTCGACGCGGGGCAGGGGCTCCCGCAGTACTTCAAGGACCACGCGGTCTACTACGCGGGGCCGGCCAAGACGCCGAAGGGCTACCCCTCGGGCTCGTTCGGGCCGACGACGGCGGGGCGCATGGACGCGTACGTCGAGCAGTTCCAGGCCGCCGGCGGCAGCATGGTGATGCTCGCGAAGGGCAACCGCTCGAAGGCCGTGACCGACGCGTGCAAGAAGTACGGCGGCTTCTACCTCGGATCGATCGGCGGCTCGGCCGCGCGCCTCGCCAAGGACTGCATCAAGAAGGTCGAGGTGCTCGAGTACCCGGAGCTCGGCATGGAGGCGGTCTGGAAGATCGAGGTGGTGGACTTCCCGGCGTTCGTCGTGGTCGACGACAAGGGGAACGACTTCTTCGCCGACATCGGCGGCGGCGGCGGCAAGTCGCTGCCGATTGCCAAGTAGCGCGAGAGAGGAACCCGAAGGGAAGGAGGAACGAAGGTGGTGAGGTCTGCCAATCGTGGCGACGGCGTGGTCGCCGGCGATGGCCACCGCAACGTCCCCGCAGCGATCGGCAGCCCTGGCTCCCTGCTTCTCTTCTTCCCTTCGTGTTGCATCTTTCCCGTTGGAATCGTCGCCGCGACCTGCTGAAGATGCGGGCCATGACGTTCGCGCATCCGCTCCCGGTCCTCCCCTCGCCCCCCTGCTCGCTCACGAGCGTCCGCGGCCTGCGCGCGGCGGGCGTCGCCGCCGGGATCAAGGCGAGCGGCGCCCCGGACGTCGCGCTGCTCGTCGCCGACGAGCCGATCGCGTGCGCGGGGATCTTCACGCAGAACAAGCTCGCGGCCGCGCCGGTCGTCGTCAGCCGCGAGCACCTCGCGCGCAGCCGCGGGCACGTGCGAGCCGTCGTGGTCAACAGCGGCAACGCGAACGCGTGCACCGGAGAGCAGGGGCTCCGCGACGCGCGCGAGATGTGCGAGCGCGTGGCGCGGGCGATCGGCTGCGCGCCCCACGAGGTGATCGTCTGCAGCACCGGCGTGATCGGCCACGCGCTGCCGATTGCGCGCGTGCGCCGCGGCATCGACTCGGCCCTGCAGGAGCTCTCGGACGAGATGGCCGCCGGGCGCGCCTTTCTGCGCGCGATCATGACCACCGATGCCTTCCCCAAGGAGGCCGGCGAGCTCGACGGCGCGACCGTCGCGGGCGTGTGCAAGGGGGCCGGCATGATCCACCCGAACATGGCCACCATGCTCGCCTTCGTCGCGACCGACGCCCAGGCGACGCCGGGCGAGCTCGCGCATGCGATCCCCGCGATCGCGGCCTCCAGCTTCAACGCGGTGCACGTCGACACGCACCCGAGCACCAACGACACCTTCCTCTTGCTCGCCACCGGCCGCGCCGATGCGCCGCTCTCGAGCGCGCGTCCGGCGATCGAGCGCGTCTCGCGCCGGCTCGCGTGGCTCATCGCGCGCGACGGCGAGGGGGCGACCAAGGTCACCACCATCGACGTTCGCGGCGCGCGAGACGATCGCGCCGCGCGCGCCGTGTGCGACGCGATCGCCTCGAGCGCGCTCGTGCGCACGGCGCTCTTCGGCAACGATCCGAACTGGGGGCGCTTCGTCAGCCAGGTCGGCAACTGCCCCGAGGTCGGTTCGATCGAAGGGCTCAGCTGCATTCTCCAGGGGATCACGGTCTTCGAGCACGGCGCGCCGACGCGCTTCGATCGCGCCGCGGCGTCGCAGGCGATGCGCGCCGAGGACGTGCACCTCGACTTCGTGCTCCGCGAGGGGAGCGGACACGCGACGCTGCTGACGAGCGATCTCGGCTATCGCTACGTCGAGGTTAACGCCGAGTACACGACCTGAGCGCGGACCTACGCGCGGACTCCGGCATGCAACAGCGACTGGAGCCGCGTCGTGGTCACGATCGCGCGCGGGATCGCGCCGTCGAGGTCGAGCGTGCGCAGGTGGTCGGCCATCGCGTGGGTCGAGGCGCCGATGCGCAGCTGCACGTCGCCGGGGCGGCGGAGCGTGGCGGGCGCGCGGACGTCGACGTGCGTGCGCACCAGCGCGCCGCCGAGCTCGGTGAAGGTCGCGAGCGAGGGGGCCGGCACCGGCACGCCGAGCCCCATGGTGCCGACGAGCTCGCAGATCGCCTCGACGCCGCTCGGGTCGTGCACGACGCCGCGCACGGCGCGCCCGTGCAGCGTGAAGTCGATCGCGGTCACGAACTTCGGGTAGCCCCAGAGCTCGCGACCGGCCGCGCGCGCGAGCTCGGTCGTGACCGGAAGATCGACGACCCACGCGCCGGTGTGGCGTCGGCGCGGATCGACGAAGAGCTCCAAGAGCGCGGGTAGCGCGCCGCGATCGCCGCGTCGACGCGCGAAGATCGCCGTGCCGACCTCGTGGTAGGCGCCGACGGAGGTGTGTCGGTAGTCGTAGAACGAGAGCCCCACGAGCGCCTTGCCGTCGTGCACGATCGCGGGCTCGAGGTCCGTGCCGTCGAGCAGCTCGTGCGCGCCGCGCAGGTCGGCGTCGAAGAGCGCGATCGCGTTGCTCGCGTCGAAGTAGAGGATCGGCAGATCGACGAGCCCCGCGGAGGTGTGGTGCACGGTGCGATCGACCTGGAAGAAGTCATGGCTCATGGGCGAGCTCCCTCGGCGGATAGGCGCGCGATGGTGGCGAGCAGCTGCTCCTGCACGTCCTCGATCATCGCGAGGCGGTTGATCTGGTTGGTCCCTTCGAAGATCTGCGTCAGCCGGGCGTCGCGCCACGCGCGCTCGACGTGTGCGCCGTGCAAGAGCGCGTGGTTGCCGAGCAGGTCCATCGCGCGCGCGCAGACGCGCAGCGCGACGTCGGTGCAGAAGACCTTCGCGCCCGAGGCCTCGCGCTGGATCGGCTGACGTCTCTGCGCCGCGGTCCAGACCATCGCGCGGGCGGCCTGGGTGTCGGCCAGCATGTCGGCGAGCGCGAGCTGCACCTCTTGGTGGTCGATCAGGAGCTTGTTGCCGAGGCGCTCGGCGCAGGCGAATTCGGCCGCGGCGTCGAGCGCCGCGCGCGCGAAGCCCACCCCCATCGCCGCGACCGGCAGGCGCGACAGGTTGAGCGTGGCGCGGTTGAGCGCCCAACCGTCGCGCGGGCCGCCGATCTGTCGCGCGCGCGGCACGAAGACGTCGTCGAGCTCGAGCTCCGCGGCCCCCGAGGCGCGCATGCCCATCTTCAGCTCCGTGCGTGCGACGCGGAAGCCCGGCGAGGCCGCGTCGACCAGGAACGCCGTCCACGAGGCGATCCCCTCGCCCTCGAGCGCCGCGAAGACCACCACGTCCTTCGCGATGTCGCCGCCGCTGATGAAGCACTTGCGGCCGCGCAGGCGGTGGCCCCCCTCGACCTCGCGCGCGACGACGCCGGGCGACAGGCGCGCCGCGCCGTGCCCCTCCTCGACGTCGGAGCCCGCGGCCGGCTCGGTGATCGCGAAGGCGAAGAGGCGCGGCTCGCCGGCGAGCGAGGCGCGGAACGCGGGGAGCACGTAGCGCCGAATCGCCCCGAGATCGCCCGAGAGAACGACCGGCGCGACGCCGAGCGCGTGCGCCGAGACGAGCAGCATCAGGCCGCCGTCGACGGCCGAGAGCTCCTCGGTCTTCAGCGCGGCCATCATCGGCAGCGGATGCCTGAACAGGCGTGGATCGGCGGCGCCGAGCGGCGCAGGGAGCATGTCCGAGAGCAGCCCCTCACGGCCGGCGGCCACGAGCACCCTTCGCGCGCGGTCACCGATGCGGCCGGGCTCGGCGTGAGGCGCGGCGTCGCACGCGAGCGCCGCCGGGCCGAGGTGCCGCTCTGCGAAGGCGCGGAGCTTGCGGCGCAGGCGCGCGAGCGCAGGCGGGAGCGAGCGGGTGTCGAGCTCCCACGGGTCTCGCGGCGCGTAGCGCACCAACGCTCGCACCACCGGGGGCAGCCTCGCGAAGGCGGTGCGCGGCGAGAGCGCGCTATCGGGCGGCTCGTGCCCTTCGAGTCCACGGCGCGGCTCACGCATGGAGGCGCTCCCACTCGGCGGCGATCAGGGCGAGCTCCGGCGGCGCGCCCGAGATCGTGCGCAGCGCGTTGACGTCGCGGGCGATCTTCTCGACGCCGACGTCGCGCATGTACCCGAGCCCGCCGAAGGTCTGCATCGAGGCGTGCGCCGCCTCGGCGAGGGCCGGCATCGCGCGCGCGCGGCAGCCGATCGCGACGCCGAAGCTCGCGGGCTCGAGCGGACGATCGCCGAGCCCGGCGAGCACGGCGCCGACCTCGTCGATCGCGGTGCGAGCCTGGCCGAGCAGCGCGAGCACCGCGGGGTGGCGGTCGATCGGCGCGCCTGCCTGCCGACGCTGCGTCGCGTACGTCCGCGCGAGGGCGTGCCCGCGCTCGACCGCGCCGAGCGCGATCGCGACGAGGCCGAGCTGGTGGGCCGCGAGCAGCCGCGCGAGCGTCGCGCGACTCACCGGCGCGCGCGCGATCGCCGCGCCGATCGGGCGGATGCGCGCCGTGCACAGCTCGTCGAGGCCGTGCGCGTGCGGGTCGACGGTGAGCGCGAGCGCCGTGCGCTCGTGGAGCTGGAGGCTCGGCGCGTCGTCGGTGAAGCAGAGCGAGATGAGCCCCCCCGCGGCGGCCTCGAACGGCAGCACGCGCGTGACGTCGGGCGCGTGGCCGTCGAGGAGGCAGGCGCGATCGTCGTCGTCGATCGGCGCGCCGGCGAGCGCGCGCGCAAGCGCGGTGCGGCCGAGGCCGAGGCGCCCTTCGAGCGCGATCGCCGGTCGATCGATGGCGCGGCCGAGCGAGGCGAGGCGCGCGGCGACGCGCGCCAGGGCGCGATGGTGGAGCGCGTACGCCACCGCGGCGTTGGCCCGACCGAGCCGCGCGAGCACGGTGAGCGTCGCGCCGATCGGGAGAGGAGCCTCGAGCGCCTCCCACGCCCCGAGGCCGCTCGGGCTCGTCGCGCTCCCCGCGAGCCCTAGCGAGTCGGCCTCGTCGACGAGCTCGCTGAGCGCGGCAGGCTCCATCGGCGCCTCGGGGCGCGCCGTGCGCGGGTCGATCGCTCGCCGCACGAAGCGATCGACCTCTGCCAGCAGCGCCGCGCGGTCGCCCTCGTCGGCCATGCTCGACGAATACGCCCGGTCGGCGACCCGTCAAGGCACGGCAGCTGCGCACGCCGTCGGATCGGAGCACCCCGCGGCGGTCGTGCAGCTGTCGCAATCGTTGATGCACGTCGTCTTGCAGTTGGTCTGGTTGTTCCTGCAGGTGTTGGTGCACGGAGGCTTCGCGCTCGGGCCGCAGGTGGCGATGCAGGTGTTGTAGGCGCTGGTGCAGGACTGGCCGCACGTGGACGCGGTCGAGAGGCACGTCGCGGACGGCGTGCACGCGGTGTCGGTGCCAGTGTCGACGGCGCCGGAGTCGACGGCGCCGGTGTCGACGCTGCCAGTGTCGACAGCGCCGGAGTCGACGGTGCCGGTGTCGACGCTGCCGGTGTCGACGCGTCCAGTGTCGACGGCGGTGGAGTCGAACGCGCCGGAGTCGACGCTCGTGTCCGCCCCGGCGTCATGGGTGGTCGAGTCGGCGCCGCCGTCGTGGGCCGCGTCGACGCCGCCGTCGGGCTTCGCACCGGTCGCCTCGAATTGGCCGAAATCGTAGGCGCAGGAGGTCACGACCACGAGCGAGAGCGCGAGGAGCGTTCGAGGGCGCATCAGAAGGTCCCCGCGAGCGAGAAGGTCCCCGGCCCGACCGAGAGGGCGGTGTGCGGCTCGTTCGGCTTGTCGGCGCTGCCGCCGAGGAAGATCAGCGTCGCGCCCGCGGCGACCCCGACGACGCCGATCACCAGGCCGACGTTGGCGATGGCTTGCTTGGTGCGGCCGGAGTCGATGTCGCTTTGGTGCGAGGCAGGGCAGGGGCCGCCGCACTCGGCTTGCAACGAGTTGTAGGTGGAGCGCGCCGACAGCCCCGCGACGGTGAAGGTCGCGAGCCCGAGGACGCCGACGGCCGCGGAGACGTAGCCGGCGGTGCGCAGCGGCGCGCGCCGACTGGCCGCGGTGGAAGCCGATCCGACGGACGGGGCGGCGTTCGCGGCGCCCGGGCTCGCGTCGATGGTGACCGACTCGCGCGCGCCGGCGGCGACCGTGACGGTGCGCTCGATCGGCGCCCCTGGCGGGGTCTCGACGCGGATGGTCACTGCGCCCGGAAGCGCGGGGATCGGCTCGCTCCAGCCGGCCCGGCGGACCTCTTCGCCCGCGACCTTGAGCGTGGTCGCGTCGGTCGCGTGATCGATGGTGATCGAGACGAACCCGAGCTGCCTCGCGAGGTCGTTCCGCTCCGCGGTCGCCGAGTCGGCGGCCTTGCCGTAGCGCGAGTCCTCGACGGCGAGCTCCTTGGCCTCGACGGCGGTGCGACCGAGCTCGACGTAGGCCTCGACCAGGCGCCCCATCTCGCGCAGGCAGCGCGCCATGAAGAGGTGCGTGTTGGGGCTCGCGACGATGTCGAACGAGGCGCGGAACTCGGTGAGCGCTTCGGGGTACTTCTTGGCCTGGAAGAGCTGGTGCCCCTTCTCGAAGAGCGACTGCGCCTGCTCGCGTTTGACGGGGCTCGCCTTGCTCGGATACTCGCCCGCCGCGTGCGCGGTGGGCGCGACCGCGAGCGCCGCGAGGAGCGACAGGGCGGCGAGCGAGACTAGAGGCGATCGTCGACGAAGAAAGGGAGTGGCGTGGGCCATCAGATTCCGAGGGGGTCGTAGGTGGGGGCGGGCTTCGACTTCGATTTCGGCTTGAACTTCGGCGCGTCTGCGGTTGTCGCGCCGGACGGCGGCGGCGGGCTGTGTACGGCCTCGCTCGCCGAGCTCGTCGTGGGCGACGCCGGCGTGTCGCTCCCGGATGGCGCCTCGGGCACCGCTGGCGCCTGCGATCCGGCGGGCTCTTGCGCAGACGCGCTGGCAATCGCGGCAGGCGCCGACGTCGCCGCGAGGGTGGGCTCGTGCTCCGGCGGGCTCGCGGGCGCCGGCGCGGTGGGATGCGCTTGGGGCACTTGCGTGGCGGTCTCGCTGCCCGCACGTCGGGTCTCGCCGGGACCGCGCAGGCCGAAGGCGACGGCGAGCGCGATCGCGACGACGGCTGCCACGCCGAGGCCATAAAATAGCCCCTTGGGTCGCTTCGCCGCGACGGGCGGCACGGAGGGGACGACCGACGGGCCGCCTGGATCGGACCCCGTCGCGGGCGATGCGGGGGGGATGGAGGGCGGACCGAAGACGACGTCGAGCGGGACTTCGGCGGCGACGGCGGTGGCAGGCGCGGTCGCCACGAAGGGGGGCGGTGCGGGCTCTGCCTGCGGAGGCGGCGCGATGGCGGGGGCGATGATCGGCTCTAGGTTGGCGACGATCGGGGCCGGTTGCGGCAGCGGCTTCGGCGGCGGCTCCGGCAGCGGCTCGGGCTTGGCGACGATCGGCAGCGGCTTGGGCGGCGGCTCGGGCTTGGCGACGATCGGCTCCGGCTTCGGCAACGGCCTCGGCTCCGGCTTCGGCAGCGGCTCCGGCCTCGGCTCCGGCTTCGGCAGCGGCTCCGGCTTCGGCAACGGCCTCGGCTCCGGCTTC
>JAJXTK010000143.1 GCA_021783935.1 Myxococcales bacterium
CGCTCGACGATCGCGTGGATGGGCAAGCACCCGAGCGAGATCCCGTCGGGGATGTGCGTCGCGTCGGTCGCCAAGTACCTCGAGCGGATCGCCGATCACGCGACCAACCTCGCCGAGCACGTCGTCGGCCTCGAGCGCGGCGACGACGTGAGGCACCGCAGCTCGCTCGCGGGCGTGCCGAGCGACAAGACCAAGGCCCCGCGCTGAGCGCAGCGAGCCGAGACCCCTCACCAAGGAACGAGCCCATGACGCACGCACTCCCTCGTCGATCGCTCATCCTCTCCCTCCTCGCGCTCGCCGCCGCGGCGGGCTGCACGCGCCACGGCGAGGGCGCCAACGAAGGGTCCGCGGCCTCGAGCGCCGGCGGCGCCGCCGCGCCGGCCACCAAGAGCGCCATCACCGTGAAGGGGAGCGACACGATGGTGCAGCTTTCGCAGCGCTGGGCCGAGGAGTTCATGAAGGGGCACCTCGGCAAGTCGATTCAGGTCACCGGCGGCGGCTCGGGCACCGGCATCGCTGCGCTCATCAACGGCGGCACCGATCTCTGCAACGCGAGCCGCCCGATGAAGGACGCCGAGAAGAGCCAGCTGAAGGGCAAGCGCGGGGTCGACGTCGTCGAGACGAAGGTCGCGCTCGACGCGCTCGCGATCTACGTGAACGAGAAGAACAAGGTCGCCGAGATCGACATCCCCACGCTCGCGAAGCTCTACAAGGGGGAGCTCACCAACTGGAAGGACGCCGGCGGCGCCGACCACGCGATCACGCTCTACGGCCGCGAGAACAACAGCGGCACCTACGGCTACTTCAAGGAGCACGTCCTTCAGGACAAGGACTTCGCCGCGTCGGTGCAGACGCTCGCCGGCACGAGCGCCGTGGTGAGCGCCGTCAAGGGGGACGAGTTCGGCATCGGCTACGGCGGCATCGGCTACGCGCAGGGGATCCGGCTGCTCAAGGTCAAGAAGACGAGCGAGGCGCCCGCAATCGAGCCGAAGCTCGAGACCGCGCGCGACGGCAGCTACCCGATCAGCCGCTACCTCTACATCTACTCGGCCGGCCAGCCGACGGGGCTCGCCAAGGAGTTCGTCGACTTCATGCTCTCGGACCCAGGGCAGAAGCTCGTCACGGACGTCGGCTACTTCCCGCTGCCGAAGTGAACCTCGCATGAGCACGCCGATGCCGCTCGAGGCGACGACCACGGTGCCCCGCAAGGTGAGGGCGAGGGGGGCGTTCCGTCGCGGCGCCCCCGCGTGGCATCGCCTCGTGGAGGCCGGGATCAAGCTGGTCGCGGCGGCGGCGATCGCGGCGATCCTGCTCATCTTCGCGTTCATCGTGAAGGAGTCGCTGCCGATCCTCTTCGACGCCGTCGTGCGCCGGGAGGTCACCCTCTCGAAGATGTGGCTCCCCCAGCGCTGGGATGGCGCCGCGGCGCGCTGGTCGTGGCAGCCGGCCAGCGAGCTGCCCAAGTACTCGATCGCGCCGCTGGTGGTCGGCTCGCTCAAGATCACCCTCGTCGCCCTCGCGATCTCCGCGCCGCTCGGGATCCTCGCCGCGATCTTCACCGCGAGCATCGCGCCGAGGCGGCTGCGCGAGGTGCTCAAGCCGGTCATCGAGCTGCTCGCGGGGGTGCCCTCGGTCGTGCTCGGCGTCTTCGCGCTGATCGTGCTGGGCACCTGGCTGCAGCGCGCCTTCGGCTTCGAGCACCGCCTGAACGCGATGCTCGCGGGGGCCGCGCTGTCGATGACGATCGTGCCGCTCATCTTCACCCTCGCCGAGGACGCGCTCTCGGCGGTGCCGCGCGCGTTCGTCGACGCCTCGCTCGCCCTCGGGGCGACCAAGATGCACACCGTGCTTCGGGTGGTGGTCCCCGCCGCGGTGCCCGGCATCGCCGCCGGGGTGGTGCTCGGCTTCGGGCGCGCGATCGGCGAGACGATGATCGTAGTCATCGCCTCGGGCAACGCGGCGCTGCTCGACGCGTCGCTCGGTCACAGCGCGCGCACGATCACGGCGACGATCGCGCAGGAGATGGGCGAGGCCGTGAACGGCAGCCCGCACTACGTCGTGCTGTTCGTGCTCGGCGCGACGCTGCTCGTCTTCACCCTGGCGACCAACCTCGTCGCGCAGCGCATCGTCGAGCGCTTTCGGGCGCAGCGAGGCGGATCGTGATCGCCGCCACCGAGCGAGGCCTCGGCGGCTCGCCCACGTCGAGGCCGGTTCGCGCGAGCCAAGGACGGGTGGCGGGCAAGGCGGCCGACTCGGTGCTGCTCGTGGCGAGCGCGGCCGCCGTCGTGATCATCGTGCTGATGCTGATGGTGGTCCTCGGCGATGCGCTGGTTCACGGCGCCTCCACGCTGAGCTTGGGCTTCCTCACCGAGGCGCCGCGCGGCGGGATGCTGGCGGGGGGCGTCGGGCCCGCGATCTTCGGCACCGCGGCCCTGACGATCGTGATGACCGTCGCGGTGGTGCCGGTCGGCGTGCTCACGGCGATCTACCTCGCGGAGTACGCCGCCGAGGCGTCGTGGCTCGCGCGCGTCGTGCGGCTGTCGGTCGCGAACCTCGCCGGCGTGCCGTCGATCGTCTTCGGGCTCTTCGGGCTCGGCTTCTTCGTGCAGGCGGTCGGGCGCGGCATCGATCGCGTGGCCTTCGGCGGGCAAGTGACCTACGGCCAGCCTTCGCTGGTGTGGGCGGCGCTGACGCTCGCGATCCTCACGCTGCCGGTCGTGATCGTCGCCACCGAGGAGGCGCTGCGCGCGGTGCCTCGGTCGATGCGCGACGCGAGCCTCGCGCTCGGGGCGACCAAGCTGCAGACGACGTTCGGCGTCGTGGTGCCGCAGGCGCTCGGCGGGATTCTGACGGGCGCGATCCTCGCGGTCAGCCGTGGCGCCGGGGAGGTCGCGCCGATCCTGTTCACCGGCGCGGCGTTCTTCCTCCCCGAGCTGCCGACGCACCTGAACGATCAGTTCATGCACCTCGGCTACCACGTCTATGTGCTCGCGACGCAGTCGCCCGACGTCGATCGGACCAAGCCGATCCTCTACGGCAGCGTGCTCGTGTTGCTGGGGCTCACGTTCGCGCTCAACGCGGTCGCGATCGTCATCCGCGCGCGCACGCGACAGGGGGCGGCCGCGCGCAACTGAGGCGCGCTGCTGCCAATGCTGCCACGAGGTCTCGCGACGAGCGTGGCCGCGGCCTCGAACGGCGAACCTCGCGTGAAGCGTGCGTGACGACCGTGTGGCGTCGCGTGCCCGCATAGAGGCCGTCGCGACCGATTCGCGAGACCCAAATGCTGGCAGTAATGGCAGCAATGGCCCTGGCGCAATCAGTGCGCGCGCGTCACGCGCTCGTCACCCTTGGCGGCGCCGCTCGCTCCCGGCTACAGGACGCTCGACGCGTCGCGACGGCGCCGAAGCCCGAGGAGCCGCCCATGTTCGGTCGATCGAGTACGGATGATCTCTTCTTCGAGGACTTCATCCGCCACGCCAAGAGCACCCTCGAGGGGGCGACCCTGCTGGTCGCGCTGTTCGACGAGCTCGCCAACGTCAAGGACCTCGCGCGGGCCATCTCCGAGGCCGAGCACGTGGGCGACACGCTCACGCACGGCATCGTCAAGCGCCTGCACGAGACCTGGATCACCCCCTTCGACCGCGGCGACATCCTCACGCTGATCAGCCGCATGGACGACGTCCTCGACCTCATCGAGGCCGCCTCCGACCGCGTGTCGCTCTTCGAGATCACCGAGTCGCGCGCCGGCGCGAAGGAGATCTCGCAGGTGCTGGTCAAGTGCTGCGAGCAGATCCTCCGCGCGGTGGAGCTGCTCCCCAACGGCAAGCGGCGCTCCGAGCTGCTCGACATCGCCGCGCAGATCGGCGTCTTCGAGTCGGAGGCCGACACGATCTACCGCCGCGCGATCGCGCAGCTCTTCAAGCCGGGAAACGACCCCATCGAGGTCATGAAGTGGCGCGAGGTCTACGACTCGCTCGAGACGGCGTGTGACCGGTGCGCCGACGTCGCGAACGTGATCGAAGGGGTCGTGCTGGAGTACGCGTGATGGCCGCGCTCCTCGCCATCGTCTTCCTCGCGCTCGCGTTCGACTACATCAACGGCTTCCACGACGCCGCGAACTCGATCGCGACCATCGTCTCGACGCGCGTGATGTCGCCGCGGGCGGCGGTGCTCTGGGCAGCCTTCTTCAACTTCATCGCGTTCCTCGTCTTCGAGACGCACGTCGCCGGCAACATCGCCAAGGGGGTCGACGCGCACTGGGTCTCGCTCACGCTGGTCGGCGCCGGGCTGGTCGGCGCGATCGTCTGGAACCTGCTCACCTGGTGGTGGGGCTTGCCCTCGTCGTCGTCGCACGCCTTGCTCGGCGGCATCGCCGGCGCGGCGGTCTACAAGGCGCACACGCTCGTGTGCCTCGACGTCGCCTTCTTCCGCAAGACCGCGGCGTTCATCGTCATCTCGCCGCTGCTCGGCGCGGTGCTCGGCTACATCATCATGTCGATCGTGATGCGGATCTTCGGGCAGACCGCGCCGCGCAAGGTCGATCGCGGCTTTCGCACGGCGCAGTTCGTGTCGGCGTCGCTCTACTCGCTCGGACATGGCGGCAACGACGCCCAGAAGACCATGGGCATCATCATGATGGCGCTCGTCGCGTCGGGGAAGGCGGCCAAGGGGGCCTCGGTGCCGCTCTGGGTCGTGCTGCTCTGTCAGCTCGCCATGGGGCTCGGCACGATGTCGGGCGGCTGGCGCATCGTCAGGACGATGGGCATGAAGATCACCAAGCTCGCGCCCGTCGGCGGCTTCTGCGCCGAGACGTCGGGCGCCATAACGCTCTTCTCGGCCACGGCGCTCGGCATCCCGGTGTCGACCACGCACACGATCACCGGCTCGATCATCGGCGTCGGCAGCACGCGCAAGCTGAGCGCGGTGCGCTGGGGGGTCGCCGGTCGCATCGTCTGGGCGTGGATCCTCACGGTGCCCGCCGCGGCCGCGGTGAGCGCCGGGGCGTACGCGATCGCGGTTCTTCTCGGCGCCGCTCCGTAGGCAGCTCCATCCTCGCCCCCTCGAGGCCTCTCCCTCTCGCTGCGTGCGAGAGGGGCGCGGCGGGCGAGGCTCGCGGCTCGCACGCCTCGTGCTTGACCGGCGGGCATGGGCGAGCGCCGCCTGATCGCCGTCGATGCGTACGGCTTCGCCGGCACGTTGAAGCCGCGCGATGCCTCCGCGCTGCTCGGTCGCGGCGTCGTCGCCAAGGCCGTCAAGACCTTCGCCGTGGTCGCCCTCGACGACGAGGCGTCGTGGGCGGTGGTGCACGACTTCGGCGCGGTCGTCTTCTTCGGCCAGACGAAGGCGGAGTGCGAGGCGTCGCTCGATCACATCCTCGGGGGGCTGCCGCCCGAGCCGCACCCGCCGCTGCACCAGTCGTTCCTCATCGCGATCGATCCCGACGCGCCGCCCGCGGTGGAGTTCGATCGCATCGTGGCGCCCGCGCTCGTCGCGCCGGTGGTGGAGCTGCTCGGGCTGGTGCTCGCGCAGTCGGTGGCCATGGAGTACTACGAGGAGGACGTGACCGCGCTCTCCAGGCGCGTCGATGCCCTCGCGGCGCAGATGAAGGCCAAGGGGCGCCTGACCGGATCGGGCGACGACGCGACGCGCTTCGTCGGCGACATCCTGGTGACGCGCAACCAGATCGTGCTGACGCTCTCGCTGCTCGACGCGCCGCCGCTCACCTGGGAAGACGCGCGCTGGGATCGCCTCTACCGCGAGCTGCGCGCCGCCTTCGAAATCGAGGACCGCTTCCGCACACTCGAGCAGAAGCTGCGGCTGATCCAGTCGAACCTCGAGATCTTCGTCGACGTGGTGCAGCACCGCCGCGCGCGGATGCTCGAGTGGATCGTCATCGTGCTCATCGCCGTGGAGATCGTGATGGCGATCGTGGAGCGGGGGAGGAGGTGACGCCGCGGCCGGCGCGAGGTCAGGCGGGCGCCCGCCGCGACAGGTGCCGCACCGCCTCGCCGAGCCCGTCGAGCGTGAGCTCGTACATCGGGAATGCGCGCCGCAACAGCTCCGCGGTGCCCGTCCAGAAGCGGCTCGGCTCGGGGTTCAGCCAGGCGCTTCGATCGAAGTGCTTCGAGAGCTGGGTCATCCAGTCGATCGCCTTCATCTCGCCGTGCCCCGCGTCGTTCATCTCGGGGTCCCACGCGTAGCCGAGCAGCTCGCCGGGGTGCATCAGCGCGTCGCCGAGCACGACGAGCTTCCAGGTGCGATCGTACTGCGCGAGCGCGTCCGGCACGCGCAGCGCGTCGCGCAGGCCGGCGTCGCGGTAGAGGCGGCCGTAGATGGCGTTGTGGAAGTAGTACGGCTCGAGGCGCTTGAAGTTCGACGCCCGCTTGGCCGCCGAGAACAGCCGCGAGACGAGGTCGGCGTGCGGATCCATCGAGCCGCCGACGTCCATCAGCAAGAGCACCTTCACGTTCGGCTTGCGCGGCGCGCGCAGCACGACCTCCAGCTCGCCGGCCTGCTTGGCCGTCGCGTCGATCGTCGCCTCGAGGTCGAGCTCGTCCTCGGGCCCCTCGCGCGCCAGGCTGCGCAGCCGCCGCAGCGCCATCTCCATCGAGCGCGCGTCGAGCACGACGTCGGAGCGGTACGCCCGGAACTTGCGCTGCTCGGCGACCGCGAGCGCCGAGCGCGCGCCCCCACGGCCGATGCGCACGCCGCTCGGGTGCTCGCCGCCGTACCCGAAGGGGCTGCGTCCGCCGGTGCCGATCCACTTGTTGCCGCCGTCGTGGCGCTCGGTCTGCTCGCGCAGGCGCTCCTCGAGCAGCTTGCGCAGCTCGTCGACGTCGAGCGACTGCAAGAACCGGCGCTCCTCCTCGGTGAGCTGCGCCCGCTTGATCGGATCGCGCAGCCACTTCTCGAGCTCGTCGTGGAGCGTGAGCGCGCTGAGCTCGGCCCCCTTGAACTTCACGGCGAAGGCGCGGTCGAAGGCGTCGAGGTCCCCCTCGCGGTGCACGCACAAGGCGCGCGCGACCTCGTAGAAGCCGTCGAGCGACGAGTCGTGCAGCCCGAGCTCGAGGGCGCGCGCGAGCTGCACCGCCTCGAGCGGACCGACCTTCATGCCCTGCCGCCGGAGCTCGAGGATGAAATCGACGATCACGCCGAAGCTATAGCGCGTGCCCGCCCCGCGCGCCGAACACGACGATCCCCTCGTGCCCGCCGAGCACGTAGCTCGCCGGCGCGGTCACGCGCTCGCCGGTGCGGGTCGAGAGCAGCGTCTGCCGCCGCGCCGATTGCGCCCGGACGCGCACCGCGTGGGGCGCGAAGTTGAGCAAGACGCGCGCCTCCTCGGCCTCGGTCACGCGACGGAAGGCGACCACCGACGCGGGCAGCCGCTCCTCGTCGAGCCACTCGAGCGCGCCCGCCTGCAGTCACGCGAGCTCGCGTCGCAGGGCGAGCAGCGCGCGGTAGCAGCGCAAGAGCGAGCGAGGATCGTCGCGCTGCGCCCCGACGTTGGTGCCACGGGCGCGCGGGTGCACCGGCAGCCAAGGCCTCGCCGTCTCGGGGCAGAAGCCCGCGTGCCTCGAGCCGTCCCACTGCATCGGCGCGCGGCACTCGTCGCGGTTGAGCAGGATGCCCCTCGCGCGAAAGGCGGGGACGAGGAACGACGGCACCCAGCCGAAGCGCGCGGCGATCGGATCGAGCCCCTCGTGCAGCGGGATCGAGTGGTTCTCCATCCCGATCTCCTCGCCGTAGTAGATGAACGGCACGCCGCGCACGGTGAGCTGCAGCGTCGCGAGCAGCTTCGCCTTCTCGGGGCTCTCGTCGACGCGGTGGATGAAGCGCGGCCGATCGTGATTGCCGAAGACGTAGGTCGGCGAGAACGGCTCGGGGAACTCGCGCTCGAGCTCCTCGACCAGCGCGCGCACCGCGGGGCCCGAAAGGCGCGTGCGCAGCGTCTGGAAGAGGAACACCAGGTGCAGCCCGTCGGCCGCCTCCCCGCAGTAGCGACGCAGCGTCCTCGCGTCGCCGAAGACCTCGCCGACCAGGAAGCGCTCCGGGTCGCGGAACTCGTCGACCACGCGCCGCAGCTCGCGCGCGAAGGCGATCGTGTCGGGGTGATCGATGGTGTGCACGTGCCGCTGGAAGTAGCCGTGCGGATCGTCCTCGGTCGGCGCCGGGCGCCACGAGAACGGGTTGTCGCCGAACGACGGGTCCTTGAAGATCGCGTTGAAGATGTCGAGGCGCAGCCCGTCGACCCCTTCGCGGAGCCAGAAGCGCACCACGTCGAGCATCGCCGCCTTGACCTTCGGGTTGCGGTAGTTCAGGTCGGGCTGGAAGCCGAGGAAGCTCGCGAAGTACCACTGCCCGCTCGCCTCGTCCCAGTGCCACCCCGAGCCGCCGAGCATCGATCGCCAGTTGTTCGGGGGCGCCTTGCCGTGGGGCTTCTTGCCGTCGCGCCAGATGTAGAAGTCGCGGCGCGGGGCGTCGCGCGAGGCGCGCGCGTCGAGAAACCACGGGTGGCGCTCCGAGGTGTGGTTGAGCACCATGTCGAAGACGATCTTCATGCCGCGCGCGTGCGCCGCGCGGACGAGCGCGCGGAAGTCGTCGAAGGTCCCGTACTCGGGCGCGATGGCGTAGTGGTCGCTGACGTCGTAGCCGAAGTCGGCCTGCGGGCTCTCCCAGAAGGGCGAGAGCCACAGCGTCTCGACGCCGAGCCACGCGAGGTAGTCGAGCTTGCCGATCACGCCGCGCAGATCGCCGACGCCGTCGCCGTTCTGGTCGGCGAAGGAGCGCGGGTAGATCTGGTAGACGGTCGTGCGCTTCCACCACCTCGTCGCGCCCTCTGCGGCGTCGCGCGGTGCCATGCGCGCACCTACGGCTTGACCACCGTGGTGGTGGCCAGCGGGTAGGGCGAGGGCTTCGGGTCGCAGACTGCGAGCGTGTCGCCGACCACCACGGCGTTCGCGTAGACGCTGTAGCGGAGCAGCTTGAGCAACAGGTCGTTGCCGGGCGCCGCGTTGACCTCGAGCTGAAACTCGAAGCTCGGCGGCGTGTAGCTCGTGCCCGCCTCGACCTTCGCGGGGAGCACGAAGTGGACGATCCCGTCCTTGTGCACGATCCGCGCGGTCTTGGCGACGTTCGCGGTGCCCGTGCCCGAGACGATCTTGCCGGAGCCCTCGACGTACTTGGTGCCCGCGGGCACGACGTACTCGGCGTGCATGTCGTGGATGTACCGGAGCCCGGCGTGCTCGATCTTGCCGGACGGGTAGCCGTCGATCCGCACCGTGAAGCGGCCTCCCTGGGCGACGCGGTCGGGCACGGTGACGTCGAGGGGGTGGACCTGATCGCCGCCGCGGCTGCAGGTGAGCGGGACGTTGTGCTTGCGGGTGGCGGCGTCGAGGGGCGAGGCGAGGGCGAGCGCCGAGGCGAGGGACGCGACGGCGAGCCCGCGCGGCGAGAAGAGGGCTTGGAGCGTCCGAGCGGCGCGTCTCATCGTCGAGGCCTCCCATCTTCACGCGGCTGGCGCGTCGCGTCGCGTGCGCGGTCGAGCCACTCCCCGTGGGACGGCGACGCCGAGCGTCGATTCATGCACTTCGGGTGCCCCACCCTCGACCCTTGCGGCGCACCGCGCTAGAGGCGGTGCACGATGCGCCCACTGCGCCTGATGATCGCCGTGCTCCTCGCGCTGGGCCCGCTCGCGGGCTGCAAGTCGTGTCGGCAGGCCGACGGCCAGGCGGTCGCGCCCGACGCGGCCTCGTCTGTCGGCGGCCTGTCGGTCGAGCAGGCGCAGAAGCCGCTCGCCAAGTTCGGCGATCACGTCGTCACGCTCGGCGACTTCGCCAAGGTGCTCGCCGACATGCCCGAGTACGAGCGGATTCGCTACCAGTCGCTCGAGCGCCGCAAGGAGCTGCTGCGCAGCATGATCGACGTGCAGCTGCTCGCCGACGAGGCCAAGCGCGAAGGGCTCGACAAGGACCCGGCCCTGCAAGAGGAGACGCGGCAGATCCTCGTCGCGTGGATGCGCAGCAAGCTGCTCGCCGAGCTGCCGCAGGCCGCCGCGATCCCCGACGGGGACGTCAAGGCGTACTACGAAGCGCACAAGGATCTCTTCGTCGAGCCGGAGCGCCGGCGCATCGCGCAGATCGTCACCCACGACGAGGCCGCGGCGAAGAGGGCGGCCGACGAGGCTCGCGCGGCGGGCACGGTCGGCTGGGGCGCGCTGGTGAAGAAGTACTCGGAGGAGAAGCCCGCCTCCACGGAGGCGCCGGAGCTGGCCGGCGACCTCGGCTACGTCACCGCGCCGACCGACGCGCACGCGACGACGAGCCCCCGCGTGGTCCCCGCGGTGCGCGCGGTGGCGTTCACGCTCAAGGAGGTCGGGGCGGTCGCCGACCCGGTCAAGGACGCGCTCGGCCTCTTCCACGTGGTGCGCCTGGTGGCGAAGCAGCCGGCGCGCGACCAGTCGCTCTCGGACGTCGAGCGGACGATTCGCGTGCGCATCGTCCAAGAGAAGCGGGCCGATCGCGAGCGCCAGCTCGTCGACGAGACGCGCAAGACCACGCGCGTCGAGATCGACGAGGCCGTGCTCGGTCAGATCGCGGCGTCGC
Source organism: Myxococcales bacterium (assembly GCA_021783935.1). Lineage (GTDB taxonomy): Bacteria > Myxococcota_A > Polyangia > Polyangiales > JADJMO01 > CAIXWQ01. The sequence goes on from JAJXTK010000143.1 coordinate 10,602, forward strand.
TCGCCGCGGCGCCGGCGCCCTCGACCTCGGCCTCGACCTCGACCTCGACCTCGGGCGCGCCGTCCGCGTCCGCCTCCGCGGCGACCTCGTCCGGAAATCGCTGACCGCGCCCTCGAAGGTGCGAGCGATCGCCGCCGTCGCGAATCCAACCGGGCAGCGCGATGCTTTGCTGCGCCCACTGCCGCGTCCGCTACCCCAACGTGCGCGACATCTGCGCCCGCTGCGGGGTGCTGCTTCGCCCGCCGGTCAGGCCCCACGTCATCGCGGGGCGCTTCCTGCTGGTGCGCACGATCGGCGCCGGCACCATGGGCGTCGTGCACCTCGCGCGCGACCTGGCGACCGGCGCGCCTGTGGCGCTCAAGATCGCGCCGCCGACGGGGGGGCGTCACCCGGCGGTGGTCGAGCGCTTCGCGCACGAGGTCCAGGTGCTGGCAGCCGTGCAGAGCCGTCACGTGGTCGCGGTGCGCGCCTGGGGGGTCGAGTCGGGGCGACCGTGGCTCGCGATGGAGCACGTGGACGGGCTCGATCTCGATCTGCTCGTCACCGAGTACGCGGCGCGCGGCGAGTCGATGCCGCTCGCGCGCGTGCTCTCGATCGCGCGCGACGTCGCCCGGGGGCTCGAGGCCGTGCACGCGGCGGGCATCGCGCACCGCGACGTCAAGCCCGCGAACGTCATCGTCGAGGACGCGACCGGCCGCGCCGTGCTGGTCGATTTCGGCCTCGCGCGCACCTTCGTGCGCGGCAGCGCGCTGTCGCTCGGCGCGGGCACCCCTTGGTACATGGAGCCCGAGCAGGAGGAGGCCGA
>JAJXTK010000144.1 GCA_021783935.1 Myxococcales bacterium
CGCCAAGCAGGAGCGCCTGCGCGCCGCGTCGTCCGCCGAGCTCGCCGTGCTGCTCGAGGCGCTGGGCTCGACGGCTCAGGGGCTCGACGACGCAGCCGCCGCGGCGCGCCTCGAGTCGGTCGGCCCGAACGAGGTCGCGCACGAGCGGCCGCCGGCCTGGTACGCGCAGCTCTGGTCCGCCTTCAAGAACCCCTTCAACGTCGTCCTCACGTGCCTCGCCGGGGTCGAGCTGTGGAGCTCGCCGGACGAGCTCAAGGGTCCGGTCATCATCGGCGTGATGATCGCGATCAGCGTCAGCATCCGATTTCTGCAGGAGTTCCGCTCCGGCCGCGCCGCCGAGCAGCTGCGGGCCCTGGTGCGCACGACGGCGACCGCGCTCCGCAGGGAGGAGCAGGCCTCGAACGTCGCCACGCGCCGTGAGCTCGAGATGCGTGAGCTGGTGCCGGGCGACGTCGTCGCGCTGGCGGCCGGCGACATGATCCCCGCAGACGTCCGCCTGCTCTCGACCAAGGACCTGTTCATCAACCAGGCTGTGCTCACCGGCGAGTCGATGCCCGTCGAGAAGAGCCACCTCGGCGCCGCTCCGGCGGGAGGCGTCGTCGCGAGCGCCCAGGAGCTCCCGAACATCGCCCTCATGGGCACCAACGTCGTGACCGGAACGGCGACCGCGCTCGTCCTCGAGACCGGCACGCGGAGCTACTTCGGCTCGATCGCGAGCAGCATCCTCGGCCACCGCGCGCTCACGAGCTTCGACGTCGGCGTGTCCAAGATGACGTGGCTCCTGATCCGCTTCATCGGCGTGATGGCGCCCGTCGTCCTGCTCATCAACGGCTTCACCAAGCACGACTGGAAGCAGGCCGCGTTCTTCGCGATCTCGGTCGCGATCGGGCTCGTGCCCGAGATGCTCGCGCTGATCGTCACGGCGAACCTGGCGCGCGGCGCGCTGGTCATGGCGAAGAAGAAGGTCGTGGTGAAGCGGCTGAACGCCATCCAGAACTTCGGCGCGATGGACGTGCTCTGCACCGACAAGACCGGCACGCTCACCCAGGATCGCGTGGTGCTCGAGCAGCACGTCGACGTGGTCGGCCAGGAGTCGCTGGAGGTGCTGCGCCTCGCCTACCTCAATTCCTTCCACCAGACGGGGCTGCGCAACCTGCTCGATCGCGCCGTCCTCGAGCACGGCGACCTCGTCCACGAGACCCCGTCGCTCCGCGCGCACGAGAAGATCGACGAGGTTCCGTTCGACTTCATGCGCCGTCGCATGTCGGTCGTGGTCCGCGCCGAGGGCGGCCAGCGACTGCTCGTGTGCAAGGGGGCGATCGACGAGGTGCTGCGCGTCTGCGACCGCGTCGAGATCATGGGCGAGATCGGCCCCGTCACCGAGCTGATCCGCAAGCACGTCGGGCGCGTGACCGGCGAGATGAACGAAGACGGCATGCGCGTGATCGCCGTCGCGTACCGCGAGTGCGACCCGAGCCAGGGCGTCTACTCGGTCGCCGACGAGCGCGGGCTCATCCTCGCCGGCTACATCGGCTTCCTCGATCCGCCGCGCGACAGCGCGCAGGCCGCGCTCGAAGCGCTCGCGCGCCACGGCGTGGAGGTGAAGGTGCTCACCGGCGACAACGAGATCGTCGCGCGCAAGGTCTGTCGCGACGTCGGCCTCGAGATCAAGGGGATCCTGAGGTCCGGCGAGCTCGACGCGCTCGACGACGACGCGCTGGCGGAGGCGACGTCGCACACCACGATCTTCTCGAAGCTCAACCCGCTGCAGAAGGCGCGCGTGGTGCGCGTGCTCAAGACCAAGGGGCACACCGTCGGCTTCCTCGGCGACGGCATCAACGACGCGCCGGCGCTGCGCGACGCCGACATCGGCATCTCGGTCGACACCGCGGTCGACATCGCCAAGGAGTCGGCCGACATCATCTTGCTCGAGAAGAGCCTGATGGTCCTCGAGGAGGGGGTGCTCGAGGGGCGGACGACCTTCGGCAACATGATGAAGTACATCAAGATGACGGCGTCCTCGAACTTCGGGAACGTCTTCTCGATCTTGATCGCGAGCGCGTTCTTGCCGTTCCTGCCGATGCTCGCCATCCACCTGCTGATCCAGAACCTGCTCTACGACATCTCGCAGCTCTCGATCCCCTGGGACCGGATGGACGAAGACTACCTGCGCGCGCCGCGCCGCTGGGACGCGAGCAACCTCGGCCGGTTCATGATCTTCATCGGCCCGATCAGCTCGCTCTTCGACGTGACGACGTTCGTGGTGCTGTGGTTCGTCTTCGGCGCACGCACGCCGGAGCAGCAGGCGCTCTTCCAGAGCGGGTGGTTCATCGAGGGGCTGCTCTCGCAGACGCTGATCGTCCACATGATCCGCACGCAGAAGATCCCCTTCATCCAGAGCCGCGCCGCGCCGCAGGTGATCGTGCTGACGATGCTCGTGATGGCCGCCGGCATCGCGATCCCCTTCACCTCGGTGGGCGCCGCCGTCGGCTTGCGCCCTCTGCCGCTCGCGTTCTTCCCCTGCCTCGCCGCCATCCTGCTCGGCTACTGCGCGCTGACGCAGCTCGTGAAGAACTGGTACGTGCGGCGGTTCGACGCGTGGCTGTGAGTCGCGGCCGTCGGCCCGCGGTAGAGTGAGCGCCGTGGAGCCCCCGCGAGCTGCGTCGTATTCGGTGCTCGTCGTCGACGACGACGCGGGCGTTCGCCAGTCGCTGCGGCTGTGCCTCGAGGCGGACGGCGCGCGCGTGCTCGGCGTCGGCTCGGCGAACGCCGCCCTCGAAGCGCTCGAGCGCGGGCGCTTCGACGTGGTGCTGCTCGATCTCTGGCTCGGCAACGACTCGGGGCTCGACGCGCTCCCGGAGATGCTGCGTCGGCAGAGCGGGGCCGCGATCGTGGTCATCACGGCGTTCGCGACCTTCGAGAGCGCCGTCGAGGCCATGAAGCGGGGCGCCAAGGACTACCTGCCCAAGCCGTTCACCCCCGACCAGGTCAGGCACGCGGCGCGGCGGGCGCTCGAAGGTCAGCGACTCCAGCGGCAGCTGGAGCAGGCCGAGGAGCGGCTCAAGGAGGTCGGCGCCGACGACGACTACTTCGAGACGGAGAGCCCGACCTTCTGGAACGTGCTGAAGCAGGCGGCGCGCGTCGCCGCCGCGGTGGTGCCCGTGCTCTTGCGCGGCGAGAGCGGCACGGGGAAGAACGTGATGGCCCGCTGGCTCTGGCAGCACGGTCCCCGCTCGGCAGGGCCGTTCGTGGCGGTCAACTGTCCGACGCTGTCGCGCGAGCTGATGAACAGCACGCTCTTCGGCCACAAGCGGGGCGCCTTCACCGGCGCGACGAGCGACGCGCCCGGCAAGGTGCAAGAGGCGGAGGGCGGCGTGCTCTTCCTCGACGAGGTCGGCGACCTCTCGCCCGAGGCGCAGGCGAGCCTGCTGCGCTTCTTGAACGATCAGTCCTACGAGCGCGTCGGCGAGGCGAAGGAGCGCAAGGCCGACGTGCGCATCGTCGCGGCGACCAATCGCGCCCTCGAGGACGACGTGCGCGCCGGCCGATTTCGCGAGGACCTCCTCTTCCGCCTCAACGTCGTGAGCCTCGTGCTCACGCCGCTCCGCGACCGACGCGAGGACCTCGCCGCGCTGGCGCGCCACTACCTCGCCGGCGCCAAGCTGCGCCAGCATCGGACGGAGCTGGTGCTCTCGGGCGCGGCCGAGCGGGCCATTCGGGAGCACGGCTGGCCAGGCAACCTCCGCGAGCTGCGCAACGCGGTCGAGCGCTCGGTCATCCTGAGCCCCGGCCCCTCGATCGAGCCCGAGGACCTCGGGATCGCGGCGCCTGCCGAGCCGATCCCGACCGGCTCCTCGCCCGTCGAGGTCGCCCTGGGCGCCGACGTGAGCCTCGCCGTGCTCGAGCGCGAGCACATCGCGCGCGTGATCGCCCGCGCGCCGACGCTCGAGATCGCCGCCAAGACGCTCGGCATCGACAGCACGACGCTGCAGCGCAAGCGAAAGCGCTACGGGCTCGCATGAGGCGCGCCGTGGGCCTGCGCGTTCGTTTCGTCGTCGCGGGCGCGCTCCTCGTCACGGTCACCGTCGCCACCGGCGGCTGGAGCGCGTGGGCGTTTCGCGAGGTGAGCCGGGTGGTCGGCGAGACGCTGCGTGACAGCGAGCAGACCACCGCAGCGACCGACGCGCTCGCGAGCGCGCTCGAGCGCGAGGACGACGCGCTGCTGCTGACGCTCGCCGACGAGGCGCGAGGGCGTCGCGAGCTGGCGCGCGACCGCGAAGCCGTGAGCGCCGCCATGCGGCGGGTGGACGCGCTCCTGAATGACCCGAGAGAGCGCTCGGTCGCGACCGAGCTCGAGGCCGACGTCGACGCCTATCACTCGAGCGGCGACGGCCTCGTCGCGATTGCCCGCGCCCAAGAGGCGCGAGCTCGCTATCACGACGTCGTCAACCCGCTGCTTCGGCGTGCGGTCGTCGCGACGGCGCACATTCGCGACGAGCACTTCCGCTCGACCCAGAGCGTCGCCGCGTGGGCGCGCGATCGGGCGACGCGCTCGATGCAGATCCTGGCCGCGGTCAGCGCGGTGGCGCTGCTGCTCTCGGCGCTGGTGGCGCTGCACCTCGGGCGCGTCGTGCTGGTGCCGCTCGCGGAGATGATGCGCGCGGTCGAGGCCCTGCGGCGGGGCGACTTCGCGCGGCGCGTGACGGTGCGCGGGAGCGACGAGCTCGGGCGCCTGGGCGAGGGCTTCAACCGCATGGCGGACGATCTCGCGGAGTTTCGTCGCGCCAATATCGGTGAGGTCGTGCGCGCCAAGGAGACGCTCGAGGCCACGCTGGCGGCGCTCCCCGACGCGGTGCTCGTCATCGAAGCCGACGGGGAGGTGTCGTCGACCAACCCGCGGGCGAGCGTCGTGATGCGCGCCGCCTCGCCCTCGACGGCCAAGAACCTCCGTGACCTCGCGATCCCCGAGGCCGCCCGCTCCGCCGCGCTCGCCGTGCTGCAGGCGGGGGCGGCGCCGCTCGCTGGCGTGGATCTCGCGAAGGCGATCTCGCTCTTCATCGACAACGAGCCTCGCAAGCTGCTGCCGCGCGTCGTGCCCATCGAGGGCCTCCCGGGGGGGCGGCGCGGGGCGGTGCTCGTGCTCTCGGACGTGACCGACCTCGTGCGCCTCGACGAGATGCGCCTCGAGCTCGTGGCCGTCGCCTCTCACGAGCTGCGCACGCCGCTCACGACGCTGCGAATGACGCTGATGATGCTCAAGGAGCGCGCGGCCGCCTTCGAGCCTCGCGACCGGGCCTTGCTCGAGACCGCCCTCATGGGCGTCGAGCAGCTCGCGGTGACGGTCGACGAGTTCCTCGATCTCACGCGCATCGAGTCCGGTCAGCTGCGCCTGCAGCTCGAGCGCGTCCCGGTCGGAGAGCTCCTGGCGCGCAGCGCGCAGACGATCGCCTCCGCGTGCAAGGAGGCGCCCATCACCCTCACCGTGCAGGTCGATGCCGCTGCGCCCCCGACGGTCGCCGCCGACGCCGCGCGCCTGACCACGGTGCTCTCGAACCTGCTCTCGAACGCCGTGAAGTACACGCCCGCGGGCGGACGCATCGAGCTGCGCGCGGGCGCGGCGGCCGAGGGTCCGACGAGCGTGCAGATCGAGGTGATCGACACCGGCTCCGGCGTGCCCGCCGAGTTTCGCGAGCGCGTGTTCGAGAAGTTCTTCCGCGTCGAGCACGTCAGGCCCGGCACGGACGTCGGCACCCGGGGCTCGGGCATCGGGCTCTACGTGGCGCGCGAGATCGTCGAGGCGCACGGCGGCACGATCCGGTGCGAGGCGGGGCCCGAGGGGCGCGGCACCCGCTTGGTGCTGCGGCTGCCCGTGGATGGCGTTGCGGTGGAGCGCGCCGCGGGGGGCGGCGTGCTCGACGTCGCGAAGGCCGAGCAAGCCTGAAGCGCGACGCCACGGCGCTCGCCGCTGCGGCCGAGCGATCGTCGTCGAGGCGCCGCGTCGCGGAGTCGCTTGCGGCGCATGGCGGCGGCGTTGCGGCTCTTCGTCAGGTCTTGGTGGCAGCGCGGCAAGGTGTGCACGGGCGGCAGGATGAGCCCCGAGGGAGGCCGACTCGTCCAGCGACCTTGACCTTCGCGATCTGGCCGACGGCGATCGCAGCGCCGATCCCGCCGCGGGGCCTTGCCGCCCGCAGGTGACGCGCGCGCACCTGCCCCTGCGGCCCTCGAGATCGTCTGGTAGACATCCGTTGGGTACGCGGATTGTCTCGCTGGCCTCCACGATCCCCGCACCAGCCGCGCGGATCTGTGCAACCCCCTCTAAGAGAAATCCTTGCGCAGGGAGCTCCTCGTCACGAATCGCCGGTGCAACCAGGCCTGCGCCTTCTGCGATCGGCGCGCTGGCAGCGACGATCGCTCCCTCATCGCGTACGACGCCGTCGTCGCCCGCGCCCGCGCGCTCGTCGAGTCGGGGGCCGAGGAGATCGTCGTCACCGGCGGCGAGCCGACCCTGCGACGAGATCTGGATCGGATCATCGCGGCGGTGCGCCGCGCGGGGCGCGCGCGGATCGTGCTCGAGACCAACGCGACCGTGATCGACGCGCCTCGCGCCGAGGCGCTGCGTGCGGCGGGCGTCGACGTCGTGCGAATTCACATGCCCGGCTGGGGCGAGACGTACGATCGCAGCACGCGTGATGCCGGCAGCTTCGCGGGGTGCCTCTCCGGCGTCGACGCGCTGCTGGCCGCGCGCGTGCGGCTCGAGCTGTCGGTGCCCATCGTCGCGCGCGGGCTCGACGAGGTGTCGCTCCTGCCATCGCGGTTCGCCGAGCGCTTCGGTCCCCGCGCGCTCGAGGCCATCCTCGTGGAGGTGCCGAGCGAGGCGCCCGACCCGCGCGAGCTCGTCGCGCCGGCCCGCGCGGCGCAGGTGATCGAGACCCTCGCCGAGGCCGTCGCCACGCGGGCAGTGGCCCTGCGCATTCGCCCGGGGGCCGCAGTCACGCCGTGTCTCTTCCGTCACCCGCGCCGCCTCTCGGGGGCCTTCGAGCTGTCGCGCAGCGACGCTCCACACCAGGATGGCTGGCGTCACCTCGCGGCGTGCGAGGCGTGCCTCCTCGCCGACGCGTGCCCTGGACTCCCCGTGACGTCGCTCGAACGGCACGGCACGCCAGCGGTGACTCCCATTCGCGACGACCTCACGCGGAGGCGACTCACCCTCTACGAGCCGCCCGACGGCGTCGCCCGTCGAATGCTGATGAGGACCCAGGCGCAACGACGGCCCGACGGCGAGACCAGTCAGCAGCACGTGGTGCGCGTCCTCTATCGCTGCAACCAGGCCTGTCACTTCTGCTTCGTCCCTACCTTCCTCGAGGCGCGTCCGGTCGACGAGGTGCGCGCGGCCATCGCCGAGGCGGCGGCCGCGGGGGGCAGCGTCGCGCTCAGCGGCGGGGAGCCGACCCTCCACCCCGACCTCGTCGAGCTCGTGAGGTTCGCGGTCGAGCGGTCGCGCGCGCCGGTCGAATTGCAGACGAACGCCGTGCTGCTCGACGACCCCGCCCGCGTGCGCGCGCTGCGCGACGCGGGGCTGGGGCTCGCGTTCGTCTCGCTCCACGGATCGTGCGCCGAGGTGAGCGACCGGGTGACCGGCGCCCCCGGAACGTGGGTGCGGACCGTCGTCGGCATCGACGGCCTCCTCGCCGCCGGCGTGCCGGTCGCAATCAACTTCGTCCTTTGCGGCGCCAACCATCACGACCTGCCCGCGACCGTCCGCCTCGTCGCCGAGCGCTGGCCCTCTGCGCGCTTCACGCTCTCGTACGTCGCCGCGTCGACCGACCTCGTGCCCCGCGACGCCGAGACGATCCCCCGCTACTCGGACGTCGCGCGGAGCCTCGCCGCGGCGGTGACGCTGGCGACGACGCTCACCGTGGAGATCGCCGGCCTCGACTCGATGTGCGCGATGCCGCTGTGCACCCTTCCGGAGGGGCTGCTCGACTGGCGCTCGCTCGCCGACGCGGCGGTCCCCTCCGACGAGCGGCTGTTCGTCCGCGCCCCCGCCTGCGAGGGCTGCGCGGCGCGGAGCAAGTGCTGGGGCGTGCGGCCCGTCTACGCGCAGCTCCACGGCCTGTCCGAGCTGATCGCGCTTCGCTAGCAGGCCTTCGACCAGCGCAGACGCCGCTTCGAGACCGCTACTCCACCCGCCGAAACAGCTCCACGACCCCGCGCTCGCGACCCGCGAGGCGGCAGCGACCGCGCGCCCACTCGCGGAGCGCCTTGATCTGCTCTTCGTAGGTCTTGTAGAGCGGCACCAAGTCCTGCGCGACGCGGCGCAGATCGTCGTCGGTCACGTCGCGACGCTCGGCGAACGCGCGGTGCAGCGCCCCCACCACCACCTGCTCCAGCTCGGCGCCCGAGTAGTTCGCGCACCGCTCGGCGAGCGAGGCGACGTCGAACGCCTCGGGCGGCCGCCCGCGCCTCTTGAGGTGCGTCGATAGGATCGTGCGGCGCGCGAGGTCGTCGGGGAGATCGACGAAGAAGAGCTCGTCGAAGCGCCCGCGGCGCAAGAGCTCGGGCGGCAGGCGCGTGACGTCGTTGGCGGTGGCGACGACGAACACCGAGGAGCGCCGCTCCTGCAGCCACGTCGAGAACGATCCGAGCAGGCGCGCCGCGCGGCTGTCGTCGTGCGTCGCCCCCGCGAACCCCTTCTCGATCTCGTCGACCCACAGGCACACCGGCGCGATCGCCTCCGCCGCGGCGAGCGCCCGCGCGAGGCTCTCCTCGGCCGACGAGCCGGCCGTCGCCCCGAGCACGCGCGGCAGATCGAGCCGGAGCAGCGGCACGCCGAAGTGCCGCGCGACCGACTTCGCCGAGAGCGACTTGCCGCACCCTTGGACGCCGACGAGCAGCACGCCGCGCGGCGGGGGCAGACCGTAGTCGCTCGCATCGAGCGCGAACGCGAGCGCGCGCTCGTCGAGCCAGGCCTTGAAGACCTCGAGGCCGCCGACGTCCTCGGGCTCGGCCGGCAGCTCGACGTGCTCGATGCCCGTCCCTTCGGCGAACATGCGCCGCTTCTCGGCCAGCAGCACCGCGTGCCCCTTGCCCGAGAGCTGCGGGTCGACGCGCAGCGCCCGCGTGAAGGCGCGCTTGGCTTGCGAGAGCGCCAAGCCCCGCGCGGCCTGCACGGCGCGGTGGCGCACGGCGCCGTCGAGCGGCTCCGGGGCGAGCGCGTCGAGCGCGGCGGCGAGCTCGACGTCGTCGGGCAACCGCAGGGCGACGACGGCCACCTCGGTCGCGAGCCCCTCCGGAAGCGCGGTGCGCGGGCCGACGACGATGAGGTGCTTGCGGGCCTCGGCGAGCTGCGAGAGCAGGTCGCGCAGGCGGCGCTGCACGCGCGGCTCGGCGAGCGCGAGCTGGAAATCGAGCAGCGCGACGCAGAGCGGCCCCTTGGCCGCGACGATGGCGTCGAGGGCGCCGAGCGGGTCGGTCGCCTTGGGCGCGAGCGGCTCGAGCCCGCGCGACGACGACCAGATCGAGAGCGGCGCCTTGAGCGCCCGCGCGACGAGCTCGACCACGGCGAGCGCGCGCCCCTCCTCGGCGGTCGCGAGCCACACCGCGGGGGTGCCCACGGCGCAGAGCTCCGCGACCTCGCGCGCGACGGACACGGCGGCGGGCGCCAGCGGGCGCCTCGGGGGAAGATCGTCGTGCGGGCTCACCACATCGCCTCCGCGTCGGCCGTGCACTGAATGGCTTCTTCGAGCGAGGTCACGCCCCCCGCGACCTTGCGCAGCGCGTGCTCGCGGAGCGAGCGCAGCCCGTCTTGACGCGCGGTGCGCGCGAGCTGCTCGGGGGTCGCCCCCTGCGCGATCTGCTGCCGCAGCCGACGGTTGACGGAGAGCACCTCGAAGATGCCGAGCCGGCCGTAGTAGCCGGTGAATCGGCACTTCGTGCAGCCCGAGCCGCGGCGCGCGATCAGCTTGGCGGCGTGATCCTCGGGGTGGGCGACGCCGAGCTGGGCGACCTCGTCCATCGTGAGCACGACGTCCTGCGCGCACGAGGGGCAGACCTTGCGCACGAGCCGCTGGGCGATGACGCCGCTGAGCGTCGCGGCGATGAGGAAATGCGGGACGCCGAGGTCGTGCAGGCGCGCGATGGCGCCGACGGCGTCGTTGGTGTGGAGCGTGGTGAGCACGAGGTGGCCCGTGAGCGCGGCCTGCACCGCCTGGTTCGCCGTCTCGGCGTCGCGCACCTCGCCGACCATCACGACGTCGGGGTCCTGCCGGAGCACGTGGCGCAGCGCCTCGGCGAAGCCGGTGCCGGTCTTCTCGTTGGCCTGGATCTGGTTGAACTGCTCCTGCACCATCTCGATCGGGTCTTCGATCGTGACGACGTTGACCTCGGGCGAGGCGAGCGCCTGGAGCGCGGAGTAGAGCGTGGTCGTCTTGCCGCTGCCGGTCGGCCCGGTGACCACGACGAGGCCGTGCGGCCGGAAGAGCCACCCGTCGAACGCCTCGCGCTCCTCGTGGAAGAAGCCGAGCGACGACAGATCCTGCACGAGCACGCTCGGATCGAGGATACGCAGGACGATCTTGTCGCCGAACGCCGTCGGCACGGTCGAGACGCGCAGCTCCATCTCGGTCGACTCGTGCGCGGTGCGGATGCGCCCGTCCTGCGGCTTGCGCGAGGCGATGTCGAGCCGGCTCATGATCTTGAAGCGGTTCGCGATGGCGTTGTGGACGCTCTTGGGGATGCGGTGCACGGCGTGCAGCAGGCCGTCGATGCGCATGCGGACGACCGACTCGTCGCGGTGCGGCTCGACGTGAATGTCGCTCGCGCGCTGCTCGAAGGCGTAGTGGAGCAGGTACTCCACCGCGGCCACGATCGGCTGCGAGGATGCCTCGAGCGCGTCGATCGCGTTGAGGCTGACGAGCGACTCGAGGTTGCTGATGTCGGGCCGGCCGCCGCCGACCTGCGCCTCGGCGTCGTCGATCGAGAGGCGGAAGCCGTAGACCTCGGCGATCGCGCGCTCGATGTCCTTCGGCGACGAGAGCACCGGGCGCACCTCGCCGCGCGCGAGCGATCGCAGGCTGTCGAGCAGCTCCGAGTCGAACGGGTTGGAGACCGCGATGGTGAGCGCCTGATCGCTCTTCTCGAGCGGCATCACGCAGTGGCGCCGGGCGAACGGGCGCGAGAGCGTGCGCGTGATGAGGTTCGGATCGAGCTTGAGCCGGTCGATCTTGCGGTAGGCGATGCCGGCCGCGCTGGCGACCGCCTCGGCGACCTTGTCCTCGTCCACCGACTCGTTGGCGCGACGCGCGTCGGGGAGGTTCAGGCTCGCGACGATCTCGATCGGCGAGGCCTCGGCGCGATCGGGGACGCGGCCGCCGCGGCGCGCG
>JAJXTK010000809.1 GCA_021783935.1 Myxococcales bacterium
TCGGCGCGATAGAGCTTGATCCACGCGTCGAACGAGGCCTCGGCGCACGACTGCGCCATGCGGCCCGGCGTGTCCTCGAGGCGCGCGATCTCGTCGCCGAGGTGCTCGAGGTACTCGTCGACCGTGCAGAGCCCCGCCACGCGCAAGACGCGCCAGTCGTAGTAGCTCGTCGCCCCCTCGAACCACCAGAGCAGGCGCGTGTAGTTCTCCTCCTCGTAGCGATAAGGCGTGAGCCCTTGGGGGCGAATGCGCTTGATGTTCCACGCGTGGAGGATCTCGTGCGCGACGAGCGACAGCACGTCGAGGTAGCCCTTGCGGTCCTCGAAGGCCTGCGGCGTCACGGTCAGCGTCGACGAGCTCTTGTGCTCGAGGCCGCCGCGCGTACGCGGGGTGACGAGCCACAGCACGGCGTAGGCGTCGTACGGGAGCTCGCCGTCGAACAGGCGCGCCTCGGTCTCGACGATCGCCTTGGTGTCGCGCGCGACGTCCTCCCAGCTCGCGGCGGGGGCCTCGCCCCAGATCGCGAAGGTGTGCCGCTTGCCGAGCACCTCGAAGGTGCGCGTCTGGTGCGAACCCGCCTCGATCGGCGAGTCGGCGAGCTCGTCGTAATCGGCGGCGAGGAAGGTCCCCGGCGCGGCGCCGGACGCGAGCCCGGTGGTGACCGTCCAGCCCTCGGCGAGCACCAGCGCGAGCTCCGCCCCGACGGCGGGCGCGTGCGCCGCGAAGCCGAACGTGGCCGCGCCGTTCAGGTAGAGGTGCGAGGCGTCCACGTGGTTGGTGCGTACGGTGACCTCGTTGCAATAGAGCTCGTATTCGAAGGTCACCTCGCGCGCCCCGGCGTGCGGGATCGACCAGGCGTTCTTGCGCAGCTTGGTGATCGCGAGCGCCCGATCGCCGTCGGCCCGCGCCCGCGGCGCCTCGACGTGACGCGCGTACTCGCGAACCAAATAGCTGCCGGGGGTCCACACCGGCATGACGACGACGAGCGGATCAGCGAGCGGCTCGCCCGGGTCGGCCGCGAAGCTGGAGCGGACGGTCACGAGGTGGGCGCGCGCGTCGTGGAGCGAGACCTGATGACGGACCTTCATCGCGCCGTGCAGGGTAGCAGGGCGAGGCCGGCGTCCGTCGCGCGGCGCGGCACGGCGCGCGGACCCCTCGTTCGCCTGGGCAATGACGCGCGAGAAGAGAAATGAGGGAAGCGCCCGGGGCTCTGGTATTCTTCGCAGGCATGGCCTCCCCGCAGCTCGCCGGCGCGCGCGAGAAACTGGGGAAGGTCCTCAAGGACCGCTGGACCCTAGAGGCCATCCTCGGCGTCGGGGGCATGGCGGCCGTGTTCCTCGCGCGCCACCGCAACGGCATGCGCGCGGCGATCAAGCTGCTGCACGGTCCGCTCGGCGAAGACGTGGTCGTGCGCGAACGCTTCTTGCGCGAGGCCTACCTCGCGAACTCCCTCGATTCGAAGGGGGTCGTCCACGTCCTCGACGACGACGCCGACCCCGAGCTCGGCCCGTTCCTGGTGATGGAGCTGCTCGAAGGGGAGTCCGTGCTCGATCTGCTCGAGCGCGGCGAGCGGATGCCGAACGATCGCGTGCTCAGCTTGGCCGACCAGACGCTCGACGTGCTCGCCGCGGCCCACGAGCGCAACATCGTCCACCGCGATCTGAAGCCCGCGAACCTCTTCCTCTGCGCCGACGGCACCGTGAGGGTGCTCGATTTCGGCATCGCGCGCATCCTCGACGACAGCGCGGCGCGCCTGACGCGCACAGGCGTGCCCATTGGCACCCCCGCGTACATGGCGCCCGAGCAGGCACGCGGGCAGACGCGCGAGGTCGACGGGCGCTCGGACATCTACGCGCTCGGGGCGACGCTCTTCCGCATCGTCGCGGGGCGCCACGTCCACGTCGGCGTCGGCGGGGCGCAGATCGCCGCCGTCGCGACCACGCGCGCGCCCAAGCTCCACGAGCTCGGCGTGGCCGTGAAGCCCGAGCTCGCCTCGATCATCGAGCGCGCGACCGAGTTCGAGCCGGAGCGACGCTACCCCAACGCGCGCGAGATGCAGCGCGACGTCCGCGCCGTTCGGCGCGGCGAGGCGCCCCCTATCGCGTCGACTACGCTGCCGCCCCCGTCCGCCGTACCCAAGCTCGGCTTCGCGGTCCCGGCCCCCGCCTCGCAGCGTCGCGTCGATCCGGCGCGCGAGCTGGTGATCCGCATGGCCGACGAGGCGCGACAGCGCGCGCACGCGGTCGCCAAGCGCCCGGACGCCTTCCGCGCGGTCGTCGGCGAGCAGACGCGCCAAGTCAACGTCGAGGCGACGACGGATCCCGCCGCGCGCACCGCCCGCGATGCGCCGACGCCCCCGCCGCTGAGCACCACTCGCGACGCGCCGACGCCGGTCGCCATCACCGACGCCGACGCCGACGCCGACGCCGACGAGGAACTCCCGACGCTCGTCGAGCCGATTCGCCCCGACGCGCTCGGGCGCGCCCCCGAGGCCGCGGCGCAGTTCGCGCGCACGCTCGAC
>JAJXTK010000810.1 GCA_021783935.1 Myxococcales bacterium
CTCCTCGGCAGTCCTCGGCGCAACCCGGTACTCGTCGGCGACCCCCGTCGGCTCGAGGGCTCCGGCGCGGACCCACTGCGCGATCGCGCGCGCCGACAGGCCACCGGCCCGCAGCGATGCGCCGGTGACGATCGGCGGCGTGGCCCCCGGCGGGCTCGACGCGCGCCGGGCCTTCTTCGCCTTGTTGGTCGTCGTGCGCTCGCGGGGCGGCGCCGGGGCGGCCTCGACGCGCTCGGCGGACGGTGCGGAATTGCGCCTCGTCGAGGGCTTGCTCTTCGTCGCCGGCTCGATGACCGGCGCCTTGGGAGCGCGCTCCGCTCGGCCGGCGACCTTCGCGGGTGCGACTGCCGCGGGCGCGAGCTCGATGCCGAACAGCTCGCCGAGATCGGCGCCCTCGAGCGAGCCTGCCTGCGAGGTCCCGAGCTCCAGGTGCCCGCCGTGGGTCGCGAGATCGGTTACCTCGACGCCGCGCAGCTCGAAGAAGAGCTCCGGCCGCTCGTCGAGCCGCGCGCCGACGCCGTACAGCACGGCGGCCACGTGCTTGCACATCGACGCCCAGTCGGGGCAGCTGCACGAGAGCTGCATCTCGCGCGGGCTCGGGAAGAGCCCCGAGCTCCGATCGGCGAGCGCCTCGAGCAGCGACTTCGGCAGGCGCCCCTGCAGCAGATCGACGACCGAGGAGACGCCCGACGCGTGCCGGTCGACCAGCCCCCTCCAGGCCTTGGCGTCGATGGGGGCGACGCGGACGGTCGTCGTGTAGATCGACGAGCCGCTGACCTTCGCGCGGACCACCCCTTTGGCGATCTGGAGATCGATCACCGAGCCGTTGCGCGCGTAGGCGCGGCCGCGCGGTAGTCGGTTCGCGTAGTCGCTGTAGGCCTCGAGGTTGTCGCACCACGATTGGCCCCAGAACGAGCTCGCGATCGTGCGGCCGCGCAGCACGACCGGCGAGAGCGCGCCCCCCTTCTTGCGCTCGGCGGCGGCGTGGCGAGCGGCGGCGGCGCGCCGCGCGGCGACCGGGACGTAGGGGGCGAACGAAGAGTAGCGAGAGGCCATGCCGGGCTCCGGGCGGTCACGCGTCGAGGCGGGCTCGAGAGAGATCGAGCGAGAGTGTCGTGATGAGGGCATCGTCGTCGAGCTCCGTCAACCGGAGCTCGTCGCCCGCGGCCAACAGCTCGCGCGCGAGCCCACGCTTGTCGCGGATCATCGCGTCGACCCGCTCCTCGACGGTGCCGCGGCAGACCATCTTGTGCACCATGACCGTGCGCTTCTGGCCGATGCGGAAGGCGCGGTCGGTGGCCTGATCCTCGACCGCGGGGTTCCACCAGCGATCGAAGTGCACGACGTGCGTGGCGGCGGTCAGCGTGAGCCCGGTCCCGCCTGCCTTGAGCGAGAGCACCATGAACGGCGGCCCGTCGTCGCGCTGGAAGGCGTCGACGATGGACCGGCGATCCTTGATCGCCGTCTCGCCGTGGAGCACGAGCCCTTCGCGGCCGAACGCCCCCTCGAGCACGCGCGCGAGCGGCGCCACGGCCTCGCGGAACTGCGTGAAGACGAGCGCCTTCTCCTGCCGGGCGGCGATCGGCTCGACGAGCTCCGCGAGGCGCGCGAGCTTGCCGCTGCGGGCCGGCTCCCAGCCGCCGTCGCCGAGCCAGTGCGAGGGGTGGTTGCAGATCTGCTTCAAGCGCATCAGCGCGGCGAGCACCGCCCCGCGCCGCGCGATCCCCTCCGCCTCGTCGAGCGTCGCGCGGAGGTCGTCGACGACGCGCTGATACAGGCTCGCCTGCTCGCGGGTGAGCCCGCACTCGGCGTTCAGCTCGATCTTGTCGGGCAGATCCGGGGCCACGCTCCGGTCGGTCTTCAGCCGCCGCAGCAGGTACGGGGCGACCAGCGTGCGCATCGGTGCGAAGCCGCGCGCATCGCGCGCCGCCGCGTTGGCGAAGTCGCGGAACTCCTTCGCGGTGCCGAGCAGCCCGGGCTGCAAGAAGTCGAACAAGCTGAAGAGATCGCCCGCGCGGTTCTCGACCGGCGTGCCGGTGAGCGCGATCCGCGCCCGCGCCTGCAGCCCCTTGGCGCCCTTCGACTGCTTGGCTCCAGGGTTCTTGATCGCCTGCGCCTCGTCGAGCACGACCGTGTCCCAGGCGAGCTCGCGCAGGAAGGCGTGCTTCGCAAGCGCCGCATACGTCGTGACCACCAGCGTGCCGGGCGCGAGCCGCTCGATCGCCCGGCGGTCGAGGCCGTCGGCCGAGGCGTGGGCGATGTGCAGCCGCAACGTCGGCGCGAAGCGCGCCGCCTCGGCCTGCCAGTTGCCGAGCAGCGAGGCGGGCGCGATCAGCAGGTGCGGGCGCGCGGGGACCCGCCGCTCGGCGAGCGCGAGCAGCAGCGCGAGCGCCTGCAGCGTCTTGCCGAGCCCCATGTCGTCGGCGAGGCAGGCGCCGAGGCCGAGCTCGTTCGCGAAGGCGAGCCAGTGCACCCCGTCGAGCTGATAGGGGCGGAGCGTCGCGCGCAGCGACGAGA
>JAJXTK010000145.1 GCA_021783935.1 Myxococcales bacterium
CCGTCGCGCGGGTCGAAGAGCACGTCGCCGGCGGCCCCCCCGCCCGCCACCAGCGAGGCGGCGACCCGCGCGCGATCGCGGAACGCCACCAGATCGACGAGCGGGCGCCCCTCGAGCCCCCCCCCCTCGACGCCGACGAGCGCCGCGAAGGGGGCGTTCGCGAAGACGATGAGGCCATCGCGGACGGCGATCGCGCCG
Source organism: Myxococcales bacterium (assembly GCA_021783935.1). Taxonomy (GTDB): domain Bacteria; phylum Myxococcota_A; class Polyangia; order Polyangiales; family JADJMO01; genus CAIXWQ01. The sequence continues at coordinate 199 of JAJXTK010000145.1, forward strand.
TCCGAGACGCGCTGGAGAACGCGGAACAGCTCCTCCGCCCTCGCCGACACGGCGCTCATCCCACGACGATAGCCGAGCGCCGGGCGCCGACCACCGATCGAAGGAAATTTCACAAGCGATCGGCGCCGTCGCCCAATCGCACCGACTGCGCGGCGTCAACCGTTGGAGCGGTAGTTCGGCGCCTCCTCGGAAATCATGACGTCGTGCACGTGGCTCTCTTTGAGCCCCGCGCTGGTGATCCGGACGAACTTCGCCCGCGTGCGCAGCTCCTGAATCGTGCTCGAGCCGGTGTAGCCCATGCCCGAGCGGAGCCCGCCGACCAGCTGGTGCAGGATGGCGCGCAGCGAGCCTCGATACGAGACGCGCCCTTCGATCCCCTCGGGCACGAGCTTCTCGTCGGCCGTGCCCCCCTGCCCGTAGCGGTCCTTCGACCCCTGCCTCATCGCGCCGAGCGAGCCCATGCCGCGGTAGACCTTGTAGGTGCGCCCCTGGTAGAGCACCAGATCGCCCGGCGACTCGTCGGTGCCGGCGAAGAGCGAGCCAATCATGACGCTCGACGCGCCGGCGGCGATGGCCTTGGTGACGTCGCCCGAGAACTTCACCCCGCCGTCGGCGATGACGGGGATGCCTTGCTTCTCGGCGACGCGAACGCTGTCGTGCACGGCGCTGAGCTGCGCGACGCCGACCCCGGCGACGACGCGCGTGGTGCAGATGGAGCCCGGTCCGATGCCGACCTTCACGGCGTCGACGCCGGCCTCGATGAGCGCCTCCGTCCCCTCGGCGGTCGCCACGTTGCCGGCGATGAGCTCGACCTCGGGGTAGGCCCTCTTGGTCGCGCGCACAGCGTCGATCACCCCCTTGGAGTGGCCGTGCGCGGTGTCGATCACGATCACGTCGACCCCCGCCTGCACGAGCGCGGCGGTGCGCTCTTCGCGATCGGGACCGGGGCCGATCGCGGCGCCGACGCGCAGACGCCCCTTCGGATCCTTGTTGGCGTTGGGGTTTCGCTCGGCCTGCATGAGGTCCTTGACCGTGATCAACCCGACGAGCTTGCCCGAGTGCGGCTCGACGACGAGCAGCTTCTCGATGCGGTGCCTGTGCAAGAGCCCCCGCGCCTCTTCGAGGTCGACGCCCGGCGGCACCGTGACGAGCTTGGTCGTCATGAGCGCCGAGACGGGCTGATCGAGCCGCTTCTCGAAGCGCACGTCGCGCGAGGTGAGGATGCCGACCGGGCGAAGGTCGTCGCCGCCGACGACCGGCAGGCCGGAGATGTCGTGTCGACGCATGAGATCGAGCGCGTCGCGCAGGAGCATCGTGGGGCGGATGGTGATCGGGTCGAGCACCATGCCGCTCTCGGCGCGCTTGACCTTGAGCACCTCGCGCGCCTGCTCCGACGGGGCGAGGTTCTTGTGGATGATGCCGACGCCCCCTTCGCGCGCGATCGCGATGGCGGTGCGCGACTCGGTGACCGAGTCCATCGCCGCCGAGACGAACGGGATGTTGAGCTCGAGGTTCCGCGTCAGCCGGGAGCGCACGTCGACCTGCGCGGGGAGCACCTCGCTGTACGCCGGCACCAGGAGGACGTCGTCGAAGGTCAGCGACTCGCGGAGATCGTCGTCGAGCATGGGAGGACCTGGGTCTCGGGAGCGTGAGGGCGAAAATGAACGAACGCGGCCGCTCCGGGATCGGAACGACCGCGTCGGGTCGAGGCGGCGAAGCGCCATCGTTGCCCGCGCGCGCGAAGATCGGCGCTGCGGGCGGAGCTCATGTCACTTCACCATGCGCGCGACGCGCTTCTGCTGCTTGCGCTTCAACTTCGCGCGGAGGCGGTTCGTGCGGCTTCGGTTGGTCTTGCGCGGCTGCTTGGAGAGGACGATGTACATGGCCTACCTGCCGAGAAAAAGGGTTGCGCCTTGTAGCGCGTGCGGCGCCTTCGTGCAACTGGAGACCCGCCTGGAGGCCCCGACGTGCCGGCGCGCGAGGGGGGCCGCGATGACGCTGCGCGTTCGCTGAAATGGCCTTCAAATTTGGTCGATTCGCGTGCCGCGTGCGAAGCTCGCGCCGATGCCGCGCGTCGCCAACCGAGCCTACGCCGGCCCCGATGCGGGGGCCGTCGACGAGGCCGCGTCGCGACTGCCGGGCTCGATCGTGCTCGCGCGCCTCTTGGCCGCCGCGCGTGACGCCCTGCCCCTCTTGATCCTCGGCGTCGCGATCATCGGCGTGCCGGTGCTCGTCTTCGAGCCGCAGGGGCTCCCCCGCCTGCGCGGGCTCGAGCGCGACGTCGAGCAGGTCGAGGCGGAGAACCGGGCGCTCGAGCGGGAGATCGGTCGCCTGCGCACGCAGGTGCACCTGCTCAAGGACGACATCGGCACGATAGAGCACGTCGCGCGCACCGAGTACGGCCTCGTGCGCACCAGCGCGCACGTACTGCAGCTCCCCCGCGGCGCCGCCAGCGCCCCGTAGCGCCGTGCCGAGCGGGCCGAGGCCGAGCGCGCGGACGTCGACCTCGACGACACCCGAAGCGGCGCGCGGTCAGCGGAGATCTTCGATCTTCCAGGCGCCGTGCTCGCGCACGAAGTCGACCGCGCCCGCCGCGCCGTAGGTCATGGTCGCGCGATCGCCCGTCTCCTCGATGGCCGCCGTCGGCAGCGCCTGGCGGATCGCCTCGACGAGCTCGCCGATGCGCGTCCCCTCGGGCTTGCCCTCGCCCCACGCGTCTTTGAGGCGCTCCTCGGTGAGCCCCTCGCGGTGCGCGTCGGGGGTGTACTTCAGCAGGACGTCCCAGCGGTGGCGGGTGAACGCGCGCAGGAAGCCCACGATGGCCTGCCGCGGCGTCGCCTGCGAGTAGAAGTCGAGCGCGGCGCCGTCGACCTTCCAGCGCCCATTCTCGAGCACCAGCGTGATGGTCTCCCCGGAGGCGAGCGGCACCACGGCGGTGACGTAGGGGTCGTCGGCGGGGCGGATCAGCAGCTTGCCGAGCTCGGCCGACTCCTCCTTGTTGTGCGCGATGGTCGCCTTGTACGCATCGAGCGTGACCCCCTGGCGCGCGTCCTTCGAGAGGTAGCCGAAAGCCTCGTCGGCGCGCCCCGCCGACAGCGCGTCGCCGTACGCGCGCAGCACGCTCTTGGGGCTCTGCGCGTTCACGCCTCCGCAGCCGATCGACGCGACGATCGCCGTCGCGGTTGCGAGCTCCAGGGCGAAGCGACGCCGCATGCCCTTAGCCATATCACACCGCGCGGGCACGCCGGACCGCCGCGCTCACATCGAGGGGCGCGAAAACCCCTGGAGAGTCCCCTCCGCGCGCGCGGCCCGCGGGGTCACGGGGCTGCGCGCGCCGGCGGCCAGCGCGTCCCTTCGCGCGAGGAGCGCGACGGTGAGCGGGTGGATCGCGAGCACGTATGCGAGGCCGATCAACACGTCGACGATCCAGTGGTGATCCAGGTAGATCGCGCCGGCGATCATCGACGCCGCGTACACGATCATCGCGACGCGCACCGGCCATCGGTGCCGCGACCAGCCGACCAGCAGCATCAGCACCGGGTAGGTGACGTGCAGCGAGGGGACCGCGCCGAAGATGTCGTGGGAGCGGCCGTAGAGGCCGTGGAAGAACCCGAAGCCGAGCATCGCGTCGACGCGCTCGAGGTTCGGCCCCGCCGAGGCGGCCGCCGACAGATCGACCGCGCACCCGTACTTGTGGAAGTACCAAGGGGGCGCGGCGGGATAGAGGTGGTAGGTGAAGAACCCCGCGACGTTGAGCAGCAAGAAGCTCCAGCCGATCCGCTCCGCCGCAGGGCGATCCGCGAAGCCGAGGTAGATCGCGTACCCGATGAACGCGAAGATGTAGATGCCATAGGGGATCGCGAAGTACGCGTCCGCGAGCCGCGAGGGGTGCGCCTGCAGCCAGTCCTGCAGCGTGCTCGACGAGGCGCCCTGCCCCGCGCCGAAGAGCCTCGCCTCGAGCCCCCGCAGATCGCAGACGTGCACGCTCGACGCGCTGACGCCCCAGCTCTGGACGAAGCGCATCGCGTCGTAGAGGACCCCGACGAGCATCATCGGCAGCCACGCGAGAAACAGCTGCTTCGACCGCCGTGAGGCGTAGGCGAACGCGGGCGCCAGGATCATCAGCACCACGAGCTCCCAGCGCGCCTCGCGCCGAACGAACAGGCAGTACGACGACCAGAGGACGACCGGCGCCGCGGGGAGCAGCGTCCAGTGCGGCCAGAGCGTCCTCATGTGACGCCACGGCCGCCTCACGGCTCACCTCTCGTGCAGGCGCTCGCGCTCCACCAGGTCGAAGACCTCGCGAAGGATCTCGACCCCCGCGAGCGCGGTCGACTCGTCGATCGTGAGCGCGGGCTGGATGCGGAAGCTCGCCGCGTAGGACATCGTGAGCAGCCCGCGCTGCAGGCACTCGTGGAAGATGCGCGCGGTCGCCGCCTTCGAGAGGGGCTCCTTGGTGCGCTTGTCGCGAACGAGCTCGACGCCGAGGAAGAGCCCGGCCCCGCGCACCTCGCCGACGAACGGGTAGCGATCGACGAACGGTCGCAGCGCAGCCAGCAGCGAGGCGCCCACGACGCGAGAATTCTCGACGAGCTGCTCCTCGTCGACGATGCGCAGAGCCGCCGCCGCCGCGGCCGAAGCGAGGGGGTTGCCGCCATAGCTCGAGGACGATCCGGAGGGGTTCGCCCAGGGCTTCGCGCTCGAGATCGCGTCGGTCGTGAGCAGGCCGCTGACGGGGAAGCCGCCGCCGAACGCCTTGCCGATCGTGACGATGTCGGGCTCGACGCCACTGTGGTCGATGCCCCAGTAGCAACCCGTGCGCCCGAACCCGGTGATCATCTCGTCCGCGATGAGCAGCGCGTCGTGCTCCTTGGCGAGCGAGGCCACGGCAGGGAGAAACTCGCGCGGCGGGACCACGTTGCCGGCCGTGCCCTGCATCGGCTCCACGACGAAGGCCGCGATCGCGCCGGAGCTCTGCGCCTTCAGCTGCCTTCGCGCGAGGTCGACGCAAGCGACTCCGCACCCAGGGGCGCTGAGCCCGAGGGGGCAACGGTAGCAGTCTGCGTAGGGGATCTGATGGTTTCCCGACACCATCGGTCCGAGCTTCTCTTTGAGGGAAGTCCCATTGAGCGAGAGGGTGCCCATGGTCTTGCCGTGGAAGCCGCCCCAGAAGCTCACGAACTCGTACTTCCCGGTGTGGCACTTCGCCAGGCGCATCGCGCTCTCGACCGCCTCGGTGCCGCCGGAGTAGAGCTGCAGGCGTCGCAGCTTCTTCGCGGGCGCGTGGGTGGCGAGCCGCTCGAGCACCTCCACGCGCGCCTCGCTCGTGAACGAGCCCACCGACGCCTTTGCGACCTGAGCCTGCAACGCCTGCACGTATTTCGGGTGGGAGTGCCCGAGCCCGTTGACCCCGATGCCGCCGATGAAATCGAGGAAGGTGTTGCCGTCGACGTCGGTGACGGCGCTGCCTCGCGCCTCGTCGACGACGATGCCGGCCATGAGCGCGAAGCCCTGGAGCCCGGGCGCCATGAACGCGTCCTCGCGCGCGCGCAGGGCTGCGCTCTTGGGGCCGGGAACCGGCGTGCAGAGGTGGGGGCGCTGGGCCTTCGGCTGAGACTCGTTCATCGGAGCGCGCCCCTTGTAGGCCAACTCGCGCCCCGTGGCGATGGCGTGGCGCGAGCGCGTGCACGCGTCGCGACGAGCTCAGCGCGCCTGGAAAACGAAGCGCCGATGCATCGGGAAATTCCAGGCAAGGCTGACGAACACGGCGACGAAGGTCCGCGCGATCACGTACGGGAGCGTCGCGCGCTCGGCGAGCAGCCACACGCCGGCGGCGTTCAACGCGAGCGAGGCCCCCGAGACCAGCGCGTACCGCAGAGCCTGCCCCGGCGCCCGACCGCCGAGCGTGTCGCGACGGTCGAAGATCCAGTAGCGGCCGAGGGTGAAGTTGGTGACCGCCCCGGCCGCCGCGCCGACGACGGTCGCGATCGACGGGCGCGCGTGCGCGAGCTGAACGAGGGCGATCATCGTCGAGAAGTCGACGATCGTGGAGACGAGCGCGCCGAGCTGGTGTCGGCCGAGCAACGCCAGGAGCGCCCCGGCGCGAGGGGCGCCGATCGATGCGCCGTCCGGCGCGCGCGCGTGGTCGCTCCATTCTGCGTTGGGCTGCGTCGAGATCATCGCTTCAGGCTCGCCGCGCAGGTGACGGCTGAGATGCCCCTGGCACGACCGTGTCGCTGCGCCGGCCCCTGCAAGCGCGACGCCGCAGCAGCCTCGCGCCAACGCCCACTCACCCCCAGCGCCACCGCCGGGACGCGCGGGGCGTCTGGCGGGTCGCCGCGAACGCCCCGTCCGCTATGCTCCGGCCGACTCGAAGGAGCGCGAGAGCCGAGGATGAACGACGCGACCACCCCCCGCGCGGCCGAGCTGGCGCTCGAGCCGACGACCGACGAGACGCCCGACGCGATCGCGTCGCGCGAGGCGACCGGCTCGCATCTGCGCACCTTCTCGCGCAGCACCGTGACCTCGCTGTTCACGACGGCGCTCGACTTCGCGACGCTCGTGGGGCTCGTGCAGCTCGCGGGGGTGAACTACGTCGCGGCGACGTGGGCTGGCACCGTGGTCGGCTCGCTCTCGAACTTCTCGATCAACAAGGCCTGGGCGTTCGAGGCCGGGCACGCGCCCGTCGGCGGGCAGCTCGCGCGCTTCCTGATCGTGCAGCTCGGCGCCTCGGCGCTCCACACGCTCGGGGTGTGGGGCTTCACCCGCTTCGGCGGCCTCCCCTACGTCGCCTCGAAGACGCTCGTCGCAGCGCTCGTGTACCTCGCGTGGAACTACCCGCTCAATCGAGCGTTCGTCTTTCGCCGTTCACCGTCGGCAGCCTCACCTTCGCCGCAGGCGTAGCGCGCGCGATCGGCGCGATCGGCGCGCGACGTCGGCCGCCGACCAGCATGCCGAGCTCCACGAGCCGCTCGCTCGCCTCGATGCGCGCGACCTCGGCGAGGTTCGAGTAGGGCAGGGACGTGTGCACCACGCAGTCGACGCCGCACTCGCGCTCGCACCCCTTCTTCGCGCCGTTGGCGGCCACGTGCTCCGGCGTGACGTCGAGGAACGAGCCCTGCGGCGGCGTGTGGTAGCACCAGTGGAACTGCCCCTCGGGCGAGACGTAGAAGGCCTTCTGGCCGCCGTGGCAGGTCCAGTCGAACGGGCGCCCTTGGAGCGCCTCCTCGTAGTAGCGGATCAGGTAGTACGGCGTGTGCACCGCGTGCCCCTCGCGCTTGCGATCGAGCAGCCAGCGGACCTTCTCGAGGATGCGCGCGTCGTTGGCGCCACGAACGAGGCGCCCACGATCGTGCGCGACCGAGAAGTTCACGCCGACCCCCAGCTCGAAGCAGAAGCGCGCGACCTCCTCCACGTCGTCGATCGTGTCGTCGCAGATGACCGTGTTCACGCGGAACCAGACGTCGGTCTTGGCGACCATCTCGATCTTCTTGCGGAGCGTCTTGAGCGACTTCGGCGTCGCGCGCGTCGGCTTGACGGCGTCGACGGAGATCTGGATGCGACCGATGCCCGCGTCGATGAGCTCCGCGAGGCGCTGCTCGGTGAGCAGGAACGCGTTGGTCGTCATGCCGGTGGTCATCCCGCGCGAGACGACGTGGCGCAGCAGCCGGTCGATGTCCGGGTGCAGCAGCGGCTCGCCGCCGATGAGATCGGTGTGGACGCAGCCGAGATCGGCGCACTTGTCGATGCGGGCGATCACGTCGGCCGTGGCCACGTGCCCCTTGGTGTTGTCGTACTCGGAGCAGTAGGCGCAATCGAGGTTGCACTGCCAGGTGATGTTCACCTGCGCCCAGATCGGCTTCGCGTCGACGGCCCGCGGCAGGCTGCGCGCGATCGCTCCGAGGCTCACGGGGTCGTTGGCTCCGCCCATGGGCACGGACTCTAGCAGTCGGGGCCACGAACTCGAACCAAAAGCACCGCGTCGCCCGGGGCGTCCTCAGCAGCGTTCGTCGCGCCGCCTCCAGGCGCCGCGCGCTGCGCCTCAGGGGACGTGCGCGCCGTCCATCGGCCGCAGCACCGGCGGCTCGACCTCGTCGTCTTCGTCGTCCTCGTCGTCTACGACGCTCGACGGCGCCTCGACGGCGAAGCGGCCTTCGGAGATCTCCTTCGCGCGCACCGACCGAGCCACCGCCGTGAACCGACGCACCGCGGAGACGTTGCCGACCAGCGCGATGACCGCGAGGCCCGCGAGCATCGGCACGCCGATGCTGCGGCCGAACCGCCCCATCTCCCAGACGTCGGTGAGGGCCGAGAAGACGGCGCCGGCGATCAGGTAGGCGCCGCGCTCATGACGGCGCATCGTCCCGCGCGGCGTCGGCACGTGCATCGCGTCCGCCTTGGCGCTCGAGTAGCTGATCATCAACGCGGCGAGCAGCGCGAGGAGCGCGAGCGCGCAGAACCACGCGTCGGCGCGGTAGTAGAACGCCAGGCCGCCGATGTACGCGAACTCGGTGTAGCGATCGGCCGCGGCGTCGAGCACCTCGCCGCTGTCGGAGGACTTCTTGGTCGCGCGCGCGACCATGCCGTCGAAGGTGTCGAGCAGCATGCCGACGAGGCCGAGGAACGCGCCGACGCCGAAGTGGCCGACGGCGAGCGCGAGGCCCCCGGCGAGGCCCGTCACCAGCGAGCCCCACGTGATCATGTTCGCCGTGATGCCGAGCGCGACGCACAGCCGGACGATCGGACCGAACGTCCAGTAGAACGCCTCCATCAGGCGCTGCGAGAGCAGGATCGACCCGCCGATCTTGTCGATTCGCTCGAAGCGCGTGCGCCCCTTGGTCATCAGCCGCGCCCCGAAGAGCGCGAACACCGCGGCGACCCACCCCACGATCGACCAGGCGAACGCATGATCCAACGTCACGACTCAGACCTCCGTGGCGAGCGGCAGCTCGCGCGACCCCTGCGCCGCCGAGGCGTAGGCGCGATCGATGAGCTGGATGCAGAGGAACGCCTCGCGCGCCTCGTGGCCCGTGAAGTCGTTCGTCTCGATCGCCTTCTTGAACTGATCGAACAGCGACGAGAACCAGCCGACGTGGCTCGCGTCCATCCAGTCGGACTCGATGGCCTGACGCTCGACGTTCCACTTGACCGCGCCCTGAGCGACGTCGGGACCGGCGGTCTGCTGCATCAGGGCGACTTGGATGTCGTCGTCCTCGACGGTGATCGCGCCGTGCTCACCGTGGATCGTGTAGATGACCTTGCGCACGCCCGAGGTCCACGTCAGCACCGCTTGCGCGACGCCGTTCGGGAAGGTCAGCGTGCAGGCGAAGTTGTCTTCCGTGTCGAAGGCGCCGAGCGTCGACATCTTGGCGGTGACGGCGGTCGGGTGCGAAGCGAGCCAGTCGAAGGCGAGATAGAAGGTGTGCGAGCCGTGATCCATCGCGATGCCGCCGCCGGAGATCTCGTGCTGACGGCGCCAATCACGGTTCCACTCGTTGACGCCCTTGGCGTGCGTGTTGCGGAAGGTGTTGAGCGTGACGAGGCGGACCTTGCCGATTCGCCCGGAGTCGATCACGCGGCGCACGGCCTTGATCACCGGCGCGTGCTTGTAGTTGTGGCAAGGGAAGAACACCCGCTCGGACGCGCGCGCATGCTCCAGCATCCCGCGCGCCTGCTCTTCCGTGGGCGCGATCGGCTTCTCGCAGAGCACGTGCAGGCCGGCGTCGAAGGCGGCGTGCGCTATCTCGGCGTGCGCGTAGGGCGGCGCGGAGACGTCGACGAAATCGAGGTTCTTCGCCTCGGCCGCGAGCAGCGCCCGGTAGGAGTCGTAGATGCGAACCTCGGGCGGCAGCGCGGCCCGGGCCTTCTCGCGACGCTCGGCGCAGATGTCGGCCACCGCCACGATGGCGACGTCGGCCGAGGTCTTGGCGCGCCCGAGGTAGGCAGGGATGTGCCCGCTTTCGGAGATGAAGCCGTATCCGACGACGGCTCCGCGGAGAGGTTTGCGCATGACGGGCGGGCTCGAATAGGCCGAAATGCCGAGAAGGTCAAAGGACCCAATTACGCGCGCGAAGCCTCGGTCCCGAGGTCCTGCTCCGGGACCTCCGCGATCGACGCGCGGCGGGCCGCCATGACCTCGGCCGCCGTTGCCCACGTGCATGCGGCGTGCGCGGCCGGCCTCGCGCGAGGCGGGAAGCGCCGCGCGCCAATTGGTCGTGAGCCCGCGCCTCGACCGTGGAATTCGTCGAGAAAACAGCAGGAGCGTGTCGAAGGATCGGCACGCCTCGCCTGCGCGTGAACGGGCCAGTGTGGCAGAATCGCATCACCGGCGGTGCGCGGCCGCGTAGGGCGCTTCGCGGTCCAAGCAGCGAATCCGCGCGACCACGAGGTCTCGTTCGCGCCGCACCAATCGCTCAGCCGAAGGCGCGCTCGAGGACGGCGAGCGCGTCGGCGTGATCGATGGCGACGGGGTTGTAGGCGAGCGCCCCCTCGTCGAGCGCCTGGCGCGCGAGCGCCGAGAGCTGCGCGCGATCGACCTTGCCGGTCTCGGCGAGCGTGCGCGGCAGACCGCACGCCGCGTGCAGCCGGTCACGAAGGCGCAGCAGCGATCCGATGGCCGCCTGCGCCCGCGCCGACGGAGCCGTGCGCGCGTACGCGTCGAACCCCTCGAGCGGCAACAGCAGCTCGCCGACCGCCTCGCGGCACGCCTCGCTCCCCGCGATGTTCTGCTCGAGCACATACGGCAAGAGCAGCCCCATGCACGCGCCGTGGTGGAGGTGACAGGCGGCGCCGATCGCGTGCCCGAGCGCGTGCACGAGCCCGGTCATGGAGTTCGAGAAGGCGATGCCGGCGAGGGTCGCGGCCTGCGCGAGCTCGAAGCGACCGACCACGTCGCTCGGCGACGCCATGACGGCCGGCAGGTGATCGGCGATCTTCTTCACCGCCGCGAGCGCGTAGGCGTCGCTGACGGCGTTCTTGGCCATGCCGGTGTAGGCCTCGACGGCGTGCGTGAGCGCGTCCATGGCGGTGGCCGCCGTGAGGAGGGGCGGCAGCGTGAGCGTCATGCGCGGATCGAGCACCGCCACGTTGGGCAATAGGAAATGCGAGGTGAACGGCAGCTTCACCTGCTTCTCCGTATC
>JAJXTK010000146.1 GCA_021783935.1 Myxococcales bacterium
TCGCGCCGACGTGGCACTCGTTGGTGCCGACCACCCCCGCGAGCCCCACGCGCTCGCAGGGGCGCACGCGCACGAACGCCGCGTCGCGGTAGGCCTCGCGCAGGCACTCGTCGACGTCGCGCGCGGCGATGCGGCCGCGCGGGCGCGCGTAGCCGCTGACCATGAGGCCGCGCGAGATCGGCAAGAGGTGCGGCGTGAAGGTGAGCCTCACCGGCTCCATCGCGGCGGCGCCGACGAAGCGCGCGATCTCGGGGGTGTGCTGGTGAGCGAGCAGACGATAGGCGCGCAGATCGTTCTCGACCTCGACGAACGAGTACTCCTCGGTCGCCTTGCGGCCCGCCCCCGAGACGCCCGACTTGCCGTCGAGGAAGATCCCGTCGCGCTCGACGAGCCCCGCCTTCACGAGCGGGGCGAGCCCCACGATCGACGCGGTCGCGTAGCAGCCCGGGTTCGCGACGAGCGCCCCCCGCTCGGCTCGCGGCGGCGCGCCGAACAGCTCGGGCAGGCCGTAGAACGCCTCCGCGAGCAGCTCGGGGGCGCGGTGCTCTTGGCCGTACCAGCGGCAAAAGTCGTCGGCCGACGCGAGGCGGAAGGCGCCCGAGAAATCGATCACCGACGCGCCGAGCGCGCGCGCCGTGCGGGCGAGCTCGATCGAGACCTCGGCGCTGGTCGCCAAGAGCACGACGTCCACGTCGCCGAAGCGCGCGGCCCCTTCGGCGTTCTTGATGAAGCGGGCGCGCGATCGCACCGGCGCGCCGAGGCGCTCGCCGAGCTCGTCGCCGGCCCACTTGTCGGAGGTCGCGAAGACGAGCTCGACGTTCGGGTGACGGGCGAGCAGGCGGGCGGCGACGGCGCCGGTGTACCCGGAGGCGCCGACCAGGCCGACGCGAACTTGGTTCATGGCCCCTCCTCGCTCACGCGCTCTCTGCGAGCGGCTCCGGGCGGCCGCGCCCGACGCGCGCCTCGGCCTCGTCGAGGATCGCGAGGCAGCCGGCGAGCGTCTCGTCGTGGTTGAGCGCGTGGCGCACCGCGGCCGCGCCGGGCAGCCCCTTGAGGTAGCCGGCGAGGTGACGCCGGGTGCAGTGCACGCCGAACGGCTCGCCGCGCCGCGCGACGTTCGCCTGGAGGTGCTCGCGGCAGAGCGCGAGCCGCTCGAGCGCGCTCGGCGCGGGCAGGCGCTCGCCGCGATCGAGCAGCGCGCGCGCCTCGTCGAACACCCACGGGTGCTCGATGGCGCGGCGGCCGATCATGACCCCCTCGCAGCCCGTCGACTCGATCGCGCGCTTGGCGTCGTCGGCAGACTTGACGTCGCCGTTCACGATCACCGGGATCGAGACCGCCTCGCGGAGCTTCCTCGCCCACGACCAGTCGGCCTCGCCCGAGTGCCCCATCTTCGCGGTGCGGCAGTGCAAGGTGATCGCGCGCACGCCGACCGCCTCGAGGCGCTTGCCGATCTCGACGATCGGCATCTCGGCCTCCGGCCCCCAGCCGATGCGCGTCTTGACGGTGACCGGCAGGCTCGTCGACCGCACGACCATCGCCGCCATCTCGACCATCGAGTCGGGCTCGCGCAGCCACGCCGCGCCCGCCCCCTTGCCCGCGATCTTCGGCACCCAGCAGCCGCAGTTGAGGTCGATGAAGGCGGGCTCGGCCTCGGCGGCGACCGCGGCGGCCTCCGCGAGGCGCGCGGCGTCGGAGCCGTAGATCTGGATCGCCGTCGGCGCGTCGTCGGCCTCGAGGCGCACCTTGCGCGCGGCGTGGCGGCAGCCGCGCAAGAGCCCCTCGACGTTGACGAACTCGGTCACGCAGAGCGAGGCGCCGTGCTCGCGGCAGAGGCGACGGAAGATCGCGTCGCTCACGTCCTCCATCGGCGCGAGGATTACCGGGCGGTTCGCGAAGAGCTCGGCAAAGCGCGCCTCTCGGTCGCTCGGGGGGGCGGCGGTCGACATCGAAGGTCGCGCGATCTAGCGCAACTGCGCAGAAATTCCAGCGCGCGCGTTCACGGCCGAGATCGCGGGGGCTCAGCGCGCCGCGACGAGCGACCAGGCGCCTTGGCGCGCGAGCGGGCGCAGCGCCCCGAGCGCCTTCGCGATCGGCGTGCCGTCCGCGACGAGCAGGTGGGTCGCGCCGCGGGCGCGCAGCAGATCGACCGCGTCGCGCGGCTCCATCGCCCCGGTCTCGATCGCGAACGCGACCCGCGCGTTCTCGGGGGCGTAGCAGTCGTTGCGCGAATCGTAGAATACGCGCACGCCGCGCGGCGCCGCGCGCCAGAGCACGAGCCCGCCGAGGTCGAAGGGGACGTAGAGGCGCGCGCCGTTCGGCACGACGTCGAGGAGCGCGAGGGCGTCGCGCCCGCCGAGGTTCGCCGCCAGCCACCCCCCCTCATCGCGCCTCGCGCGCGCGTGCGACCAGATGATCGCGAGCGCGAAGATCGCCGGCAGCGCGATCGAGACCGCGAGGCGCGCGGGGAACCTCGGGCGCGTCGTCGCATGTCCGAGCAGCCGCTCGATCTCGCCGTGGAGCAGCATCGCCGCCGCGACGCAGGCGAGCCCGCCGTGGCGCGCCTGACGCACGGCGAGGCCGACGAGCAGGAGCACGAACAGAGCCCGCCCGCGCGTGCGCGGCGAGCGCAGCGCCGAGAGCGCCATGACCGCGGAGGCGACGAGCGCCATGACGGAGAGCGGATCGACCAGCGGCGCCCCGGCGCGCCAGAGCGGCGCGAACTCGAGGATGTGCCGATGGACGAGCGCCATCGTCGGGTTGCCGCCGAGCACGTAGCGTACGGCGAGCACGGGCAGGCGCAGGCCGTAGGGCGTCGCCACCCCGAGCGCCGCGATCGCGACCGCGAGCCCGAGGCGCTTTCGTCGCGTGGCGCGCTCATCGATCGCGATCGCCAGCGTCGCGATCGCGGCGAGCGGAAAGCTCCCGTGCGCGTTCGTCCAGACCAGCGCCACCGCGAGCAGCGCCGCGGCGCGCGCCCGCGACCAGGGCGCCGATGCGAGCGCCAAGGTCGCGATGAACAGCACGAGCGCGGCGCCGGCCGGGCGGGGCTGAAAGAGCGCCGAGCGCGCGCCGAACAGCACGAGGAGCGTCGCCATCGCCGCGACGGCGAGCCGCTCGCAGGCGCGCGCGAGGGCGCCGAAGACGAGCGCGATGCCGACGATGCCGACCAGCGCGCCCCACGCGCTGAAGAACGACGGGCCGAGCGCCGAGAGGCCGGCGGCGTAGAGGGGGGCGAAGAGGCGCTCGTGGAAGACCCACGGCACGGCGCCGTCGACGAACGAGTAGCCGTTGGTGGTCGGCGGCGCGAGCAGGCGCGGGAAGTCGCGGCCTGCGGCGGCGATCCAGAACACGTCGGGGTCGGGCACCTTCGCCCCCCCGAGCTGGAGCGCGGCGACGCACAGCACCGCCGCGAGCAAGACGGCGACGACCGGCGCGCGATCGAGCGACGAGAAGCGCGGCGGTCGTTCCACCACGCGACGCTACACCCGCGCCGAGCGCGACGACCGCGGGCGCGCGAGCGGGCGTACGCTGGGCGAGGTGCGGCCCGCGCCGGCAAGGCGATCGTCGCGCACGCTCGCGCGCGATCCCTCCCATGGCGCAAGTCCACGACAAGGCCGAAGAGCGAGCGACCGTCGGGCCCCCTGCCTCGGGGCTCGCCTTGCGGTTCTCGACCGCGATCTTCACGAGCGCGCTGCTCATGTTCCTCGTCGAGCCGCTCGTCGCGAAGATGCTGCTGCCGCTGCTCGGCGGCGCGCCGGCGGTGTGGACGACGTGCATGCTCTTCTTCCAGGCGATCTTGCTCGCGGGCTACGCGTATGCCCACGTCACGACGCGCTGGCTCGGGCCGCGCCGGCAGTCGATCGCGCACCTCGGGCTCGTCGCTGCGTCGTTCGTCGTGCTGCCGCTCGCGATCGACGAGCGCGCCATCGCGGCGTGGCCCGCGGCGGAGAACCCCGCGCCGCGCCTGCTGTGGCTCTTGCTGCTGCGGCTCGGAGCGCCGTTCCTCGTGCTCGCTGCGACCTCGCCGCTGCTTCAGCGCTGGTTCTCCGCCGCGCGCGACGAACGGGCGCGCGATCCGTACTTCCTCTACGTCGCGAGCAACCTCGGCAGCATGCTCGCCTTGATCGCCTACCCGCTCGTGGTCGAGCGAGCGCTCGGGCTCGCCGCGCAGCGGCGCGCGTGGACGTGGGGCTACGCGCTCTTCGCTGCGCTCGTCGTCGTGGCCGCCGCGGCGCCGCTTCGCTCGCCCGCGCGCGAGGCGCCGATCGAAGCGGCGGCGAGCCCGCGCGCGATCGGCTGGCCGCGCAGGTTCCGCTGGTTCTTGCTCGCGGCCGTCCCCTCGAGCCAGCTGCTCGGCGTCACGACGTACGTGACCACCGACGTCGCCGGCGTGCCGCTGTTCTGGATCGCGCCGCTCGCGATCTACTTGCTGACCTTCATCTTCGTCTTCGCGAGGCGCCCGCCGCTCTCGCACCCGACGGTGATCCGCTATCTGCCGCTCACGGCGACGCTCGCGATGCTGACGCTCGTCGCGCAGGTGGGGCGGCCGGCGCTCGTGCTCGTCGCGATCCACCTGGCAGCGCTCTTCTTCGCCGCCATGGCGTGCCACGGCGAGCTCGCGCGCGATCGTCCGGCCGCTGCCGATCTGACCGATTTCTACCTCTCGCTGTCGATCGGCGGCGTGCTCGGCGGCCTGGTCAACGCGCTGCTCGCGCCGGCGCTCCTCGACTCGCTCGCCGAGTACCCGCTCGCGATCGTGGCGACGTTCGCGGCGATCCCGGCCGAGGGCCCGACCTCGCGTCGCGGGCGCGCCGCCGACCTGCTCGTGCCGATTGGCGTCTCGCTGCTCGGCGCGGCGCTGATCGTCTTCGGGCTCGGGCGCGGCCTCCCCGTCGACGGACGCGCCTTCGCAGCGCTCATCGGCGCGCCGTTCCTGATCAACTACGTGACGCGTCGCAGGCCGCGGCGGTTCGGGCTCGGGCTCGCCGGGCTGGCGCTCGCCGGCACGCTGTTCCCCGGGGTCGTCGGCCGCACGATCTTCCGCGAGCGAGGCTTCTTCGGCCTCGTGCGCGTGAGCATCGATCCGACGGGGCGCTTTCGCCAGGTCGCGCACGGCAACACGGTGCACGGTCGACAGAGCCTCGATCCCGCGCACGCGAAGGAGCCGACCGGCTACTACGCGGCGAGCGGGCCGCTCGGCGACGTCTTCGCGATGCACGCCGCCACGAGCGCGAACGAGCGCGTCGGCGTCATCGGCCTCGGCACCGGCGGCATGGCCGCGTACGCGCGGCGCGGCGAGCGCTGGACCTTCTTCGAGATCAACCCCGTCATGGTGCGGGTCGCGCGTGACCCGCGCTTCTTCACCTACCTCGCCGACGCGTTCCCGCACGACGAGGGGCTCACGATCGAGCTCGGCGACGCCCGGCTGCGCCTGCACGACGCGCCCGACGGCAGCTTCGGGCTGCTCGTCCTCGACGCGTTCAACTCCGACTCGATCCCCGCGCACCTGCTGACGCGCGAGGCGCTGCGGCTCTATCTGCAGAAGCTCGCCCCCGGCGGCGCGCTCGTCTTCCACCTGTCGAACGACTACCTCGACCTCGTGCCGGTCGTGAGCGACCTCGCCGCCGACGCGGGGCTCGTGCTCTACGTCCGCGACGACACCACGCTGACGCGCGCCGACGTCGCCGCGGGCAAGCTCGCCTCGCGATGGGCCGTGCTCGCGCGCGACGAGGCCGATCTGCGGGCGCTGCCGCGCAGCGAGCGAGGGTTTCGACGCACACGCACCGCACGGCGGGCCCCGTGGACCGACGACGACACGAACGTCGTCGGGGCGCTGGTGCCTTAGCAGGCTGTGGAGCTCCTCCGAGACCGGCCGATCCTCTGCCGCGGCATGCCGCGATCTTCCGCGCGCTGCACCGCAGCCTGCTGACGGTCACCGTCTCCGCAGGCCGCTTCTCGACGGCCCGCGAGCGCGAGGGGCGTCTACGGGCACCCCGTACTTTCCGAAGGCGCGAGACGCGCCGGCGCCGCGGGCCTACGAATCGGGTTCCCTCGCTGGAGCCTCCGATGCGCGAGCCGTCCATCCTCGAGCCCAATCGCCTCGTGCGCGCCCTCGGCAAGCCGGCGCGCGATTTCACCAAGCGTGATCTCGTCCGCTTCATCGCCGACACCGACATCCGCATGCTCAACTTCCGCTACGTCGCGGGGGACGGGCGGCTCAAGAAGCTCAACTTCGTCATCCACAGCCCGGCGCACCTCGATCGCATCCTGACGGCCGGCGAGCGCGTCGACGGCTCGAGCCTCTTTCCGTTCGTCGCCGCCGACTCGAGCGATCTGTACGTGGTGCCGCGCTACCGCACGGCGTTCGTGAACCCGTTCGCCGACGTCCCCACGCTCGACCTGTTGTGCTCCTTCTACGACGCTCACGGCGCGCCGCTCGAGAGCGCGCCGGAGCACCTCGTTCGCAAGGCGCAGCGGGCCCTTCGCGACGAGACAGGCTACGAGCTCGAGGCGCTCGGCGAGCTCGAGTACTACCTGTTCTCCCCGGTCGATCGCATCTACCCGATCGTCGAGCAGAGGGGCTATCACGAGTCGCACCCCTTCTCGAAGTGGGGGCTCGTGCGCCGCGAGGCCATGATGGCGATCGCCGAGATCGGCGGCCTCATCAAGTACGGGCACGCCGAGGTCGGCAACATCCTCAGCGGCGACTTGGAGATGGTGCAGCACGAGATCGAGTTCTTGCCGGTGCCGATCGAGGAGGCCGCCGACACGCTCGTCATCGCGAAGTGGGCGCTGCGCGAGGTCGCCTACAAGCACGATCTGGAGGTGAGCTTCGCGCCCAAGATCCTCGTCGGGCAGGCGGGCAGCGGCCTGCACGTGCACATGCGGCTCACGCGCGACGGCGCGAACGTCATGACCGACGATGGCGGGCTCACCGAGCCGGCCAAGCGCCTGGTCGCCGGGCTGCTCTCGTCGGCCGAGTCGTTGACCGCGTTCGGCAACACCGTGCCGACCTCGTACCTGCGGCTCGTCCCCCACCAGGAGGCCCCCACGCGCGTCTGCTGGGGCGACCGCAACCGCTCGGTGCTCGTGCGCGTGCCGCTCGGCTGGCGCGGCGTGGGCGAGCGGATGATCCGCGACGCGAACCCGCGAGAGCCCACGGCCGACGTCTCGCCGGTCGATCACAACCAGACGGTGGAGCTGCGCAGCCCCGACGGCAGCGCCAACGTGCACCTGCTCCTCGCCGGCCTCGCCGTCGCCGCGCGCCACGGCCTCACCGAGCCGGGCGCGCTCGACCTCTGCGACCGAAGCTACGTGCGCGCCGACGCGACCAAGGTCGAGGGGCTCCACGAGCTCCCCGCCTCGTGCGTCGACTCGGCGTCACGCCTCCTCGCGCAGCGCGATCGCTACGAGGCCCAAGGGGTGTTCCCCGCGGGGCTGATCGACGCGATCGCGGCGCAGCTCACCGGCCATGGCGACCGCGGGCTCAGCGAGCGGCTCTACGGCGACGCCGCGGGGCTCGAGGCGCTCGTGCGCCGGCACCTGCACTGCGGGTGAGCGGCCGACGACGCGCCCGGCGGCGCGCCCCCCTTCACATCGAGGCCCCGCCGGTCTCGGCCGGGTGCGTCTCCTTCGGCGCCCGCATGCCGGCGCACGGATCCTCGTCGTTCGCGCGCGGCGTGAAGAGCACGAAATCGAAAGGCAGCGACTCGGCGTGCCAGCCGGCCGCGTAGGCCGCGGGGTCGGTGAGGTCCTTGGCGACCTCGACGAACGCGATGCTCAGCCGAGCGTCCTTGCGGCCGCGCGCCAGGATCGCCTCGGGCGCGCCGCGGTCTTCGCGCGTGTGCCCGGTGCCCGCGACGAGCGCGACGCCGTCCGGCCGATCGGCGCCGAGCATGCGATCGGCGAGCGTCGCGTCGCGCGCCCGCTCGGCGAAGGCCATCCCGTCGAGCACCGGCGTCGGCATCTCCATGCCGCAGTGCACGTCCTCGAGCTCGGCGCGCAGCGACGCGGCGGCCTTCGGATCGACGGGGCGATCGAGCATCAGGCGCGCGCGCTCGTCGGGCGACATCGCGTCGACGCCGCCGCGCACCAGCGCGTGGGCCCGGGTGCGCGACAGGTCGGCGGCGACCAGGGGCAGCTCGGCCTCGACCACCACGCGCACGATCGGCGCGTACTGCTCCCACGACGGCCAGCCGCTCGCGCTCCAGCGCGTCGCGGTCGCGATCGCGTCGGCGTCCTTGGGGTGCGCGGCGCGCGCCCCGTCGATCGCGCCCTGCACCTCGACGTCGAACTGCTCCATCGCGACGGCGGGCCTGCGCCCCGAGCGCACCAACGCCTCGAGCACCCACGCCTGCAGCCGGTGGTGATCGGGGTTGTCGTGCTTCTCGCCGAGGAAGACGAAGTGCGCGCCGCGCGCGGCCGCGAGCAGCGCCGCGTCGTCGACGAAGGCCCTCTTCTGCACGTCCCAGGTCTTGCCGACGAGCGGGTTCGCCGCGTCGAGCACCGTCTCGAACGGCGCCGGGCGCGTCGGCGGCGCGGCCTCGGCGCTCGCGGCGGCGAGCCTGGGCTTCTGCCCGCCGCACGCGGCGGCGAGCCCGACGGACCACAGAGCGACGGCAAGGGCGCTGAGCCGAGCGAGCATCGCGCCGGAGCATGGCACGTCCGGTCGCGCGTTTCGCGGGCGAAAGTTGCTGAAATCGACGTCGCCGGCTACTTCCATCGCATGCACGCGCTCCCGCTGATGCTCGGCGCCGTCTGCGTCGTCGCCATCGCGTACCGCTACTACTCGGCCTTCATCGGCGCCAAGGTGCTCGCGCTCGACGACGCCCGCCCGACCCCGGCGCACCGGCTGACCGACGGCGCGAACTACGTGCCGACCAACAAGTGGGTGCTGTTCGGCCACCACTTCGCCGCGATCTCGGGCGCCGGCCCGCTGGTCGGCCCGGTGCTCGCCGCGCAGTTCGGCTTCTTGCCGGGCTACCTCTGGATCCTGATCGGCGTCGTGCTCGGCGGCGCGGTGCACGACTTCGTGATCCTCGCGGCGAGCACGCGGCGCGACGGCAAGTCGCTCGCCGAGATCGTGCGCGGCGAGATCGGCCCCGCGAGCGGCGCCGTGGCGAGCGTCGCGATCCTGTTCATCCTCGTCATCGCGATCGCCGCCATGGCGGGCGTGGTGGTCAACGCGCTGAGCGAGAGCGCCTGGGGCACCTTCACGATCGCCGTCACCATCCCGATCGCGCTGTTGATGGGCTTCTGGATGCAGATCTTCCGCAAGGGGAAGATCCAAGAGGCCTCGGCGATCGGCGTCGTGCTCCTGTTGGCCGCCGTCTTCTACGGCAAGCAGGTCGCCGACTCGTCGCTCGCCCACCACTTCCTGCTCGGCAAGCACGCGCTCATCGTCGCCCTCGCCATCTACGGCTTCGTCGCCAGCGTGCTGCCGGTGTGGATCCTGCTCGTCCCGCGCGACTACCTCTCGACGTACATGAAGCTCGGGACGATCACGCTGCTGGTCGTCGGCGTGATGGTCGTGAACCCCGAGCTGAAGGCGCCGATGGTCTCGCAGTTCGCCGGCGGAGGCGGGCCGATCGTGCCGGGCAAGATCTTCCCGTTCGTGTTCATCACGATCGCCTGCGGCGCCATCAGCGGCTTCCACGGCCTCATCGGCAGCGGCACGACCTCCAAGATGGTCGACAAGGAGACGCACACGCGCCCGATCGGCTACGGCGCGATGCTCGCCGAGGCGATCGTCGGCATCGTCGCGCTCATCGCCGCGAGCTCGCTCTCCCAAGGGGACTACTTCGCGATCAACGTGCGGCCAGACAAGTTCGCGACGCTGGGCTTGGCGATCGATCACCTCGACGAGCTGCAGACGCAGATCGGCGAGCACCTGCACGGCAAGCCGGGCGGCGCCGTCACGCTCGCCGTCGGCATGAGCCAGATCTTCGCGAAGCTGCCGGGCCTCTCGAGGCTCGTCGCCTACTGGTACCACTTCGCGATCATGTTCGAGGCGCTGTTCATCCTCACGACCGTCGACGCGGGCACGCGCGTCGCGCGCTTCCTCGTGCAGGAGATCGGCGACCGCGCATGGCGACCGATGGCGAAGACCGACTGGCTGCCGGGCGCGCTCTTGTCGACCGCGCTGGTGTGCGTCGCGTGGGTCTACTTCGTCTGGTCGGGGGCCATGGAGACGCTCTGGCCGATGCTCGGCATCACCAACCAGCTGCTCGCCTGCATCGCGCTCACCGCCGCGACCACCATGATCGTCCGGCGCTCCGGCCTCAAGTACGTGTTCGTCACGCTCGTGCCGCTGCTCTTCGTCGCGAGCGCCACCGAGACGGCCGGCTTCGAGCTCGTCGCCCACCAGTTCTGGCCGATGGTCCAGCACCCCAAGGCCCCGACCGACGTGCTCGACGGCGGCGTGCGCCTGGCGATCTGCGTCGTCGCCATGGCGTCGCTGGCGTTCGTCTTCGTCGACGCGGCGTCCAAGTGGGTGCGCATGCTGCGGGCGAGCCTCGCGCCGGCGCCGGCCGAGTGAGCCCTCGCAGGTCGGCAAGAAAAACCGCGCGCCGCGACCCCATTTCCTGGAGCGCGGCGCGCGCCTGTGCTGAAACCGACGAAACGAATCCCTTCGTCGCGACGAACACAACAACCACGACCGCGCCCGCCTGCCACCTCGGACACCACTCGTGACGGCCGTCGACCAGACCCTGCAGACGGGCGACTTCCTCGCGATCGGAGCTCCGCGGCGCCGGGCCATGAGGGCCGTGGCGTCACCATCAACGTAAGCCGCGATCGCGCCGCCGGAAGGGGCGGCGATCGAAAAAGTGCGTCCTCATCGGTCGGCGCGCGGCACGGCTCGGGCGCTCGCGAGCTCGGACGAGCGGCGCGCGGGTCGGGGCCGCCTGGTGATGGGCCCGCGGAGGGGGACCGAGCTTCTTCGCGCGCGACGCGAGAGGGGGACTCGAGACGGCGATGCGCGCGTTGGAGCTGCGCCATCACGGACGCCCCCTCCTGCACAGCGTGCTCGTCGGCATCACCGCCGGCCCGATCCGGGGCGCCGTCCGTCTCGGCCTTCAGCGCGGCGAGCCGTGCTTGCTCGAGCGCCTCGCCGGCCCTCGTCCCTCGCGATCCGCGGCCGAGCCCGCGTGCGTCTTCGACGGGGCCGCCGCCGCCCTTGGTCCGCGGTGGCTCGCCTTCATCCCCACGCTCGGCGGGCTGCTCGCGCGGACGTCTACGCGCCGCGCAGTCGAGCCGTCACGCCCCACGCGATCCCCGCCCCGAAAGCGAGCGCGAGGGCGCCGAGCAGGAGCCTCGCGAGC
>JAJXTK010000811.1 GCA_021783935.1 Myxococcales bacterium
TCGCGCCCCCGGCGGGCTCGACCTCGGCGCCCCCGGCGAGGCGCGGCGACGCTCGATCGATCTACGGCGCGATCGTGGTGCCGATCCTCGCGGCGCGCTGCGAGCCCTGCCACGGCGCGACGAAGCAGAAGGGGGGCTTGCGCGTCGACTCGCTCGCCGCGCTGCTCGCGGGCGGCAAGAAGGGGGCGGCCGTCGTGCCGGGCGACGCGACGCGCGGGACGCTGCTCTCTCGCGCGCGCCTCGCGATCGACGACGACGATCACATGCCCCCGAAGGACGAGCCGCAGCCGTCGCCGCTCGAGCTCGAGGCGATTCGCTGGTGGATCGCGCGCGGCGCCGATGCGACGACGCTGCTCGACGCGCTGCCGGCGAACCTGCGCGCGCTGCGCCCGCCGCCGCGTCCTCGCCGGGCCGCCACCGAAAAGCCCCCGACGCTCGCGCGGATCCCGAGGGGCGCGCCCCGCTACGACGGGGCGCCGCGCACGGTCGATCTCTACCGAGACGTGGTCGCACGCGTGCTCGACCGTCGCTGCGGCGACTGCCACACGGGGATGCTCGCGTCGGCGGGGCTGCGGGTCGACGAGGTGCAGGAGATGATCGCCAAGAAGATCGTCGTGCCCGGCAAGGAGGCCGACAGCCCGCTCGTGCGTCGCATGCTGCTCGCCGATGGCGATCGCGATCGCATGCCGCCGATCACGAAGCCGCAGCCGACATCCGGCGAGATCGAGGTCGTGGCGGCGTGGGTCGCGGCGGGGGCGAGCACGAGCGGGTCGGTCGACGCGCGCACGCTCCCCGCGGACGTAGTGCCGACCCCGGCGGCCGCCGCGCCGACGAGCTCGGCCAGCGCGGCGAGCGCGAACGACGACGATTGGCTAGCTCACGCGCCCGCACCGCCGGCCCCTGCCGCGAGCGCGGCGCCCCTGCCGGCCACCGCGCCCCCTCGCGGCGGCTGCGCGTCGTGCTCGGCGACCGGCGTGGAGGATCGTCAGGCGCGCTGGGTCGCGACGGTGGCGTCCGCGCTCGTCGCGCTCGCGTGGATGGCGCGCAGACGGACTCGGTAGCCACGGAGAGAGCCAGTGATCGCCGCCTCCCGGCGTCTCCACAAAACGCGGGCCGCGCACCCTCGGACGAGGGGCGCGGCCCGTTTGCGCGTCGGCCTCGCCGCGCGAGGTCGAGCGCGCTGCGCTACTTGAGATCGAGCGCCGCGACGCCCGGGAGGAACTTCCCCTCCATCATCTCGAGCGAGGCGCCGCCGCCGGTCGACACGTGGGTGACCTTGTTGTCGAAGCCGAACTGACGGATCGCCGCGGCCGAGTCGCCGCCGCCGACGATCGTGACCGCGCCCTTGCCGGTGACGTCCGCGATCGCCTTGGCGATCTGCGCGGTGCCGGCGTCGAAGCCCTTCATCTCGAAGATGCCCATCGGGCCGTTCCAGATGACCGTCTTCGCCTGGCCGACGATCTGCGCGTACATCTCGCGCGTGCGCGGGCCGATGTCGACGCCCATGAAGCCATCTTCGAGCGTCTCGACGACCTTCGACGCCGCGCCCGCCTCGACCTTCTGCACGACGACGTGGTCGACGGGCAGCACGATCTTCTTCCCCTTGGCCTTCGCGAGGTCGAGGATCTCCTTGGCCATCTTGAGGACGTCCTTGGTCCCCTTCTTGTCGCTCACGACCGTCTCGACCTTCGAGGAGCCGGTCGGCAGCCCCGCGGCCTTCATGAACGTGTAGGCCATCGCGCCGCCGATCACGACCTCGTCGACGAGCGAGAGCAGGTTCTTGATCACGAAGACCTTGTCGCTGACCTTCGCGCCGCCGAGCACGGCGACGAACGGGCGCGCGGGGCTCTTGAGCGCGGCGTGGATGACGTCGACCTCCTTCTTGACGAGGTAGCCGGCGACGCCCCCCTTGAGGAGCTTGGGCACGCCGGTCATCGACGCCGCGTCGCGGTGCGAGGTGCCGAACGCGTCGTTGACGTACACGTCGGCGAGCGCGGCGAGCTCCTTGCTGAACTTCGCGTCGTTGGTCGCCTCGCCCGGGTAGAACCGGAGGTTCTCGAGCAGCGCCACGTCGCCGTTCTTGAGCGCAGCGACCGCCTTCTGCGCCGCCTCGCCGATGCAGTCCGGCACGAAGGTGACCGGCTTGCCGAGCAGCTGCGAGAGGCGCTCGGCCACCGGCGCGAGCGAGAGGTCCTTCTCGTAGCCCTTCTCGGCGGGGCGACCGAGGTGCGAGGCCAGCACGACCTTGGCGCCGGCCGCCATCGCCTTCTTGATCGTCGGCAGCGCGGAGGTGACGCGGAAGTCGTCGGTGATCTTGCCGTTCTCGACCGGCACGTTGAAGTCGACGCGGATGAAGACGCGCTTGCCCGCGAGCTCGACGTCGTCGATCGATTTGAGGTTCAGCTTCGCGTCGAAGCCGGCCTTGGCGATCTTGCGCGCGAGATCGACGCACCGGACCGAGTAGCCCCACTCGTTGTCGTACCAGGAGACGAGCTTGAAGAAGCGCTTC
>JAJXTK010000147.1 GCA_021783935.1 Myxococcales bacterium
GCGATGGCTGGGCGTGGTCGCCGGCCGCCGACACGTTCAAGGCCTTCACGCGCGACGCGACGCAGGGGCTCGTCGTCATCCCCTTCAGCGGCTGGAGCGACGCGAGCTACCAGTACAACAACGGCGTGCAGCTCATCGAGTACACGCAGAGCTCGATCACCACCAAGGGGGCGGCGCACTCGCGCGGCTGGACCGAGCGCGGCATCTTCGTCAACGGGCGCCTCTTGTCGCTCAGCGACCTGTCGCTCGCGGTCGTCGACTACAGCGACCACGCGAACCCCAAGGTCGTCAGCGAGACGGTGCTCGCGCGCAACGTCGTCGACGCGCGGCCGCAGGGGAGCTCGATCGCCGAGACGTCGACCGACTGGTGGGGCAACGACGCGAACTCCTCGGAGCTCATCGTGCGCGACATCGCCGACGCCGAGGAGAACAAGGGCGACGCCTCGATCCTCGCGCAGGTGACGGTCGGCGGCACCGACGCGCGCGTCTTCCGCAACGGCGACCTCGCCTACGTCGCGACCCACGTGCGCAACCAGGTCACCTGCGATCCGAAGGTCGACCCGTACGGCACCGACGCGAACGGCAAGTGCTGGGCGTGGACCGATCAGATCCAGGTCGTCGATCTGACCGGCGGCAAGGCGGTGCTGCGCGGCAAGGTGCAGCTGCCGACCTACGGCTACTACGACTGGTGGTCGTTCGGCTGGTACGGCTGCTGGTACTACGACTGGTACGACGGCGACTCGATCGTGCAGGTCGGCAACGACGCGATCGCGCTGCGCCGCTGGCAGCCCGTCTACACGAAGAACGCCGACGGCAGCTACTCGTACGACGAGACCAAGCAGGGGCTGTTCGTCGTCGACCTGCAGAACCCCGACGCGCCGGCGGTCGCCTCGACGACGATCACGCAGGACCCGACCACCTGGTGGGGCAACATGCGCGCGATCGGCAACACGCTCTACACGACGCACTACGAGTGGATCGATCCGGTCGATCCGAGCAACCCGGGCGCGACGCCGACGGTGAAGTACTACCTCGATCGCATCGACCTGACCGACCGCGCGCACCCGCGCATCGGCTCGAAGATCAACGTCCCCGGCGTGCTCGTCGGCGCCTCGCCGACCGATCCGAGCATCCTCTACACCGTCGACTACCGCTGGTACGGCAACCAGAACCTGAACGACCTCGAGGTCGTGAAGCTCGTCGGCGACTCGGCGTTCCTGCAGGGGACCCTCTCGGTCGGCGGCTACGTCGGCAGGGTGCTCGTCGACGGCGGGCACGCGTACATGTCGGCCGAGAACGACGTATACGACGCGAAGGGGAGCTTCCAGTCTTCGACGGTGCAGCTGCACGACGTCGACCTCTCCGACCCGGCCGCGCCGGTCGATCGCGCCTCGGCGCCCAAGGCGGGGTGGGGCTGGCTGCTCGGCGTCGCGGGGGATCGCGCGCTGGTCACCTCGGGCTTCGGCCAGAACGGCGTCGACATCTACAAGCTGTCGTCGAGCGCGCCGCCCGCCTTCGACCAGTTCGTGCGCACTCGCGGCTGGTGGACGAGCTCGCTCGCGCGGCAGGCCGACACGCTGTACCTCTCGAGCGGCTACTGGGGCGTGCAGTCGATCGCGCTGAAGTGAACGCGACCACGGCGTGAAGTCGGGCCCCTCGGTCGCGAGATCGAGGGGCCTTCGCGCTTGCGTCCCACTCGCGCGCGGCCGCGCAGGCCCCATATTTCAAGGGTGAGCGAGGAGCGGCGCGAGTTCACCCGCGTGCGGATCCCGATCGCCGTCGAGCTGCGGATCGACGAGCGGCGGGTGCGCGCGCTGCTGCGCGACGTGAGCATGCGCGGCGCGTCGGTCCGCTGCGGCGAGGCGCTCGACGTCGGCACGCGCTGCCGGCTCGTGATCGCGCTCGAAGGGGGCGCGCACGTCGACGCCGACGCGCGGGTGGTGCGCGCGACCGACGGCGGGCTCGCGCTCGAGATCGACGACCTCCACGGCCTCGACTCCTACCGGCACCTGCGCGGCCTGGTGCTCACCAACGCGCCCGATGCCGACGCCGCCGAGCGCGAGCTCGACGTGCACCACGGCATCCGTCGCCGACGCTGAGCGCGCTCAGGCGCGCGGCGAGATGACGCCGCGCTCGGCCAGCAGCCGCGCCATCGCGGAGAAGGCCTCGCGGCGACCGAACTGGAGCAGGTGCGCCCCGGGGAAGCGCACGAGCGGGGCGTCGAAGTGGGCGGCGAGCCGCTCGGCGTGCGAGCTCGCGCGGGTGATGCCGTCGGCCTCGGCCGCGATCACCAGCACGCGCGCGCGATCGAGCTGCGGGGCCCGGGCGAGCGGGCTCACCATGGCGAGCGCGCGCTTGCCCGCCTCGACGAGCGAGGGCGGGACCACGACGCCGCGCAGGGCCTCGTGCTCGACGACGACGTCGGTGAAGTCGGCGAGCGGAATGAACGGCACCGCGAACTCGAGCGAGGGCTCGACGGTCGCGAGCAGCGAGGCCGTGTAGCCGCCGAGGCTCATGCCGACGACGCCGACCGACGGCGCGCCGCGATCGCGCAGCCAGCCGATGAGCTGGCGCAGATCCCACATCGCTTGCCCCATCGCCTCGTTGGTGCGCGCGACGTCGGCCGTCGGGAACAGCGGCGCCCCCTTGCGGCTCGCCGGCGCCCTGAGCGCATGGAAGGGGAGCGTGAAGAGCGCGACGTCGAGCCCGAGGCGGAAGAGCCACGGCGCCGCGAACGCGCGCTCCTCGAACGAGAAGGTCCCCGCGCGATAGCCGTGGATGCACACGATCGCGGGCCTCGGGCGCGCGTGGCGGAGGTGCCGGACGTGCGCGGTGCGGTTCTCGCGAAAGCGCAGGTACTTGTCGCGCTGCTCGGCGAGCCGCGGCTCCCAGGTGCTCGCGTACCGCAGATCGAAGACGCGCCCGCCCGCCTCGAGGTCGCGCACGAAGTGCTCGTCGACCTCGCTGGGGGTGCCCGGCGCGGCGAAGAACTCCGAGGCGCTGAGCGCCGCGTACTTGGCCGCGACCTCGTCGAGGTAGGCGAGGCGCTGCGCCACGTCCTGCCGGCGCGCGCCCGGGCGCCTCGCGACCTGCTGGGCGAAGCGCACCACGGCGCGGTCGAAGCCCCCCCCGGCGCGCGCGAGGACGTCACGCAGGAGCGGCTGGCGGGCGAGGCGGGCGAGCATCCGAAAGAGGGTAGCAGTCGCGTCGCGAGCCGCCCGCCCGCGCAAAGAGCGCGCTTGTCCGAGCGCGCGGCAGCGCCGACGATCCTCGTCCATGACCCGCGCGTCGGAGCAGGCGCTCCAAGGGCTCCGCGATCCGAAGACCATGCAGTGGTACGCGATCCCGCTGCTCGCGATCGTGTTCTACGTCTACGCGCGCGAGCTCGCCGAGGCGCGCAAGAGCAAGGACTACGGCGTCGTTCAGGCCGGCTTCACGGTGCTCGGCATGGACCTCGTCAACGAGACGATCAACGGCTGGATCCTCGCGCTGACGCACCGCTCGGCGCTCTGGACCGCGCCGGGGCCCTCGGCGCTGCGCATCTTCGTCGGGCTGAACCTCGAGATCTTCTTCATGTTCGCGATCGCGGGGATCATCTTCGCGAGGAGTTGGTCGGACCGGCCCGGCGCTCGCGTGCTCGGCCTGCCCGACCGCTGGTTCTGGGCCGTCGCCTACTCGGCCTTCAGCGTGCTGGTCGAGTGGTGGCTGAACCTCGGCGACGTGCTGGTGTGGGAGTACTCGTGGTGGAACCGCTCGCCGCTCGGCGTCGTGCCGATCTTCTTCTTCGGCTACCTGCACTTCTACGTCGCGGCGATCCTCGTCTTGCGCCTTCGGAGCAACCGCGGCCGCGCGATCGCGATCCTCTCGATTTACGGCGTCGCGCTCGTCGGCAACGTGCTCGGCCTCGGCGTGCTCGGCTACCGGTACTGAGCCGCGAGCGTCCGGCGCGAGAGCTCACGCGCGGCGGCCGGCGGCCACGTGCGCGCCGAGCGCCGCGAGCACGAAGGCGACGGGGGCGCAGGCGAGGCCGAGCGCGACGGCGACGGGCGCCACGACTCCCAGCACGGCGAGCAGGGCGCCGAGCGACAGCATCGCCGCGACGCCGGCCTCGAGCACGTAGGCGCGCTGGCGATCGCGGCCGCCGCTCGCGAGCGCCACGATCGCGGCCGTGACCGGGAACGACGCGATCACGCCGAGCGCGAGGAGCAGCGCCGCCGCGTCCTGCGCCGGACCGCCGCGATCGATCTCGCCGAAGTCGATGCGCGCGCTGTGCCCGAGCCACACCGAGGCGGCGAAGCCGAGGAGGATGCCGCCGACGTCGGCGACGGCGCCGAGCAGGATCCACGAGATGCGCACGCGCCCGCGCTTTAGCTGCGAGCGCGCGAGGTCCCGCATGGTCTCCTGCCCGAGCTCGGCGCGCGAGGTGGGGGGGGCGTCTCGCAGGGCGCGCAGCCGCCAGAGCCCGACCACCGCGTAGATCGTCGAGAGCAGCACGATCGCGACGGCGATGGGCACGCCCAACGAGCCCGATCCGCGCGAGGCGACGTCGACCCAGCCGCGCAACAGGATCGTCCCGAGCGCGTAGCGGCCGAACGGCGTGCCGCCGTAGTGGCCGTCGTAGAGCGCCGAGCGCGCGAGGCCGTACGCCCACGTCATGGCGAGCGCGACGTCGCCGAGCGCGAGGAGCCCGAGGCGCACCCCGGCGCCGCCGGCGAGGCGTCCCAGAAACGCGAGCACGATCACGCGACCTATCACCAGCCCCGCCGCGCTCGCCGCCGCGAGCAGCTGCGGGTCGACGTCGTCGCGCTTGGCGTAGTTCAGCAGCGCCGGCCAGACCACCGCCGCGACCCCCAGCACGTGGAGCGGCCCGACGATCCCGAACGAGACGAGCCACCGTCGCGTCGACTCGACGTCGCGCAGGCGCCCCCCGACGACCATCTCGAGCACCAGCGACTCGACGACGCGGATCACGATTGCCGTCGCGGCGCCGCCGACCAGCACGACCGCGAAGAGCAGCAGCGGCCAGCGCGCCGCCTTCGGGCGCAGCCGCATCGCCAGCGCGACCCCGGTCAACGTCGCGAGCGCGACGACGAGGGGCAAGAGCGCGGCGTACGGCACGGGGAGCACCATGCCAGCTGGGCGCGCGACGGTGCAACTCGACCGCCGCGCTCGCCGGGCGAGCTCACGGGTAGTGGAAGCCGACGTGCGCGAAGAGCGTGGCGGCGATCCCGACGCTGCTGCCGTCGGCGGCGAAGGCCGCGTCGGCCACCGGCACGCCTTGGCGCTTGAGGAACAGCGCGTCGAGCGAGAGGTCGGCGCCTAGCTCCCAGTGCGACGAGACATAGTACTGGAAGCCGCCGCGCGCGGCGACGTCGAGCCCCGTCACGTCGATCGAGGCGCAGAAGGCGCCGCACATCTGCGTCGAGAAGTTGTTCGCAGTCGCCCAGCCGACGCCGAGGCCGATGCGCGGCCAGAAGCGCCCCGAGCCGGGCTGATAGGCGATCTCGCCGCCGATCGTGGTCAGGTCGAAGTGCTGCGTCGGCAGGTACTCGAGGCGCGCGCCGAGCTGGAAGGCGACGAACTCGAGCCCCGCGCCGACGCCGAACGCGCCGCCGGTGCCGGTGCGGTAGCCCTTGGCCGAGTCGGGCAGCACCCCGCCGAGGCTCGCCGTGCCGACGCCGATCTGCGGCTGGAGGTAGACGAAGTGCAGGCCGACCCCCGTGTCCTCTTGCGTCGCTTGCTGCAGGCGCTGCTGCGTCGAGCCGGGCGGGGGCGGCGGCGCCACGCTCCCCGGCTGCCCGGCCGAGGGCATCGGCGGCGGCGGCGGCGGCGCGCCGTTCGGATCGCTCCCGTCGGTCTGCAGATCCTGGGCGAGGGCCGCCGCGGGCAGCAGCAGCGCGAGCGCGGCGATGACGACGCGCGCGAGGCCGAGGTGCGGACGGCGGGCTTGCGGGTTGCGATGTGAGTTCACGCGTCCTCGTCGGGTGCGAAGGAAGGGGCGAGCGAGTCGGCTTCGTCCCGTGGGACGGGCTCGGCGGGAATTCGATACGACTCCGACAGCCAGCGGCCGAGGTCGATGGCGCGACAACGCGCAGAGCACAGGGGGAATGCCCGGTTGGTGCGCGGATCTCCGACGCCGTTGCCACAGATGGGGCACTCGCGGGGCATGACCCGGAAAAGGTAGCCCGGCTGCGCCGCGGCGTCCCGTGCGCGCGCGCCGCGCGTGATGGGGGTCATCCCACGTGGCGGTCATCCTTACGCGCCGCGCCGAGGCGCAACGAGCTCGCCTCTCGCAAGCCGGCTCCGGCTACGCTCGCCCGATGCGTCTGCTGCCGCTCCTCGCCCTCGCGACGGCCGTCGCGGCGTGCGGGCCGACGCAACGCCCGCGAGCGGGGGGCGAGCGCCACGCCAAGACCATCGTCGAGCCGCCGGTGCCGCCGGGGCACGTCGCCGCGATGGGCCCGCTGGTGCTCGAGTCGGTAGACGTCGTGCGCCACGAGGTCGGCTGGGACCTCGACTTCGTCCACGCGACGCGCGTCGTCGCCTACGACGTCGTGGTCGCGCAGCGCGGCGCCGCCTGCCTCGGGGCGAAGATCGCCGGCGCGACGCGCGATGGGCGCGGCTGCGAAGGGTTCGGCACCTTCCCGCCGGAGTGCGACGCGGGGCCGCCGATGCGTGCGCGCTTCGAGGTCACCGTGAAGTACGCGATCGACGTCGCCCAGCGGTGCGCCGGCGAGACCCAGGCCTACCCGGTGCGCGACGCGCACGACGCGCGCGCGGAGCTCACGGCCGGCGGCATGGCCTGCTTCCGAAATCGCAACAAGCTGCGCCCCGAGGCGAGCTGGACGTCGGTGTACGCGCTCACCGAGCTGTCGATCGGCGAGCAGCTGTCGAGCGTCACGAGCGACGCGCCGTGGCTGCTCGCGCAGCTGCTCGAGGGGGCGCAGCCGACCTTCTGTCGCGACGACGGCGCGTATCTGAGCGGCCGTCCGGGGGCAGCGGCGGGCGAGGCGCCGGCGGCCGCCGATCAGGCCGCGCTGGCGCGGGGGCTGCTCGCGCGCGTCGCGGCCGGGGCGACCGGGTCGAGCGTGCCGCTCACGGCGGGGGGGTGGAAGACCGAGCACGATCTCTGGGAGGCGTGCAACGCCCCGCAGGCCCGCGGCGATCTGGTCGCGCAGGAGCGCTGCCAGCTCTTGCGCCAGCTCGATCGCTTCCTCACGGACGTCGAGACCGCCGCGCGCCCCGAGACGCCGCGCGGCCTCGGCGCCCCTCCGGTCGAGCCGACGGCGAGCGCGAGCAAGGAGGCGCCGTGCCCGTCGGCGACGACGAGCGCCTCGTCGGGGCGCCTGTGCGCCGAGCCGCCCGGAGGCAAGCCGTGAGGCGCCCGATCGCCGTCGCGTGGGTCGCCGTCGCCGGCGCGCTCGCCACGATCGGCGGCGCGCGCGTCCTCGCCTCGCCGCTGCGCGCGCCGGTCGAGATCTGGGGGGTCTCCGCCGCGGACCGCGTCGAGATCGACGGCGCGCCGATCACGCCCAAGGGGGCCGGCGCGCGCTCATTCGTCGGCGATCCGGTCGCGATGGACGCGCCGGTGCTGCGCGAGCTCGCCGAGGGGCCGCACGAGATCACCGTCGAGCGCGAGGGGTGCGAGCCTCGTCGCTTCACCGTCGAGGTGCACGGCACGCTCAAGCGCTCGATCGTGCTGTCCGAGCCCGACCCCGAGGGCTGTGCGATCCCGCTCGCCCCGCCGCGCAGCGACTCGAAGTAGCGGCCGGCGCGCGTCAGGCGCCGGCGATCGCGAGCTCGCGGCGGCCGACGCGCAGCACCGCGCGGCCGTCGATCTCGTGCAGGTGCTCGGCTAGCGCGGCCGCCGCGTGCCGATCGAAGCGCGCCGGGTACGGCCCCCCCTTCGCCGCGTGCTTCACCGCGCAGCGCAGCACGCCGGCGTCGTCGACGCGAATCGACTCGAGCCGCAGCGCCTCCTCGCTCTCGAGGCGAATTCGCGACTCGCAGGTGAAGCCTGGAATCGGCACGGCGCCAGACCAGTCGAGCGGGGGACGGGAGGCGTTCGACATCGCGCGTCGAACGATGCCGCGTCTTCATCTCCCTGTCCTTCGAGCATG
The DNA here is from genome assembly GCA_021783935.1 of Myxococcales bacterium. Taxonomy (GTDB): domain Bacteria; phylum Myxococcota_A; class Polyangia; order Polyangiales; family JADJMO01; genus CAIXWQ01. The sequence continues at coordinate 8,121 of JAJXTK010000147.1, forward strand.
CGTTGGCGCAGGGAATTTCGACTCGCTGCGCGAGCGCGGGAGCTTGACCCATGACCGCGGCGGGAGGAGGACTCGCGCCGGCCGGCGCTCATCACGCCGTCGTGCTCGCTTCGGCGAGCGATTCGTCGACGGTCATCGGGTCGGCGCCCGCTACGGCGGCACTCCGACGACATAGGTCGAAACTCAGGAGAATCGAACCATGAAGAAGCTTCTCGCTGCCTCCGCGCTGGCTCTCGGGATCGTTGCCATCAACGGCTGCGGCGCCGGCCTCCCGGGCGCGTCGTGCCAGTTCGACAAGGGCCAGGTCGCGGCCGACGTCTCGGGCGACGCGAAGGCGTTCCTCGACTCGGCGATGACGCTCAAGAACACCGCCGACTCGATGAAGGCGGACTGGGACGCCGAGATCACTGCGATGGCCACCGAGCTGAAGGTCGAGCCGAAGGAGGACGTCGTCCTCGCCACGATCAGCGCGAACGTGAAGGAGCTGAAGGCGAAGGCGCAGTGCGACGTCATCTTCGACGTGAAGATCGAGGCGAACGCGCAGGCGAGCGCGTCGGGCGACGCGAAGGCGGGCACCGGCGGCAACGCGGCGGCAGGGCACGCGGCCGCGAGCGGCAACTTCTCGGCGACCGTGAACTTCGATCTCAAGTGCAAGGTCGACGTGAAGGCCGACGCCGCGCTCAAGGTGAAGTTCGAGGGGACGGTGCCGATCGTGCTCTCGCACTTCCCGAAGCTGCTCGCGATCTCGGCGCGCGCGAAGGACCTCGCGACGCAGGTCGCCGATGTGTCGGCCAAGGGGCAGGCGCTCGCGTCGAACGCGGCGTCGCTCGGCCTCTCGGCGGCGAACGAGGTCAAGTGCGCCGTGTCGGCGATGGCCAACGTCAAGGCGCAGGTCAACGTCCAGGTCAGCTTCTCGGCGCACGCCGACGCGTCGGCCAAGGGGGAGGCCGGCGGCGAGGCGAAGGCGGGCTGAGCCCGGCTCGACGTCCTTCGGACCGAACGCGTTCGACGCCGGCTCTCTTCGGGGGGCCGGCGTCGGATCTTTTTGCCGCCTCGCGCGTGTAGGAACTTCGTGCCCCGAGCGTTGTCCCCTTCGACGAGGCGCGACCCGCCGGTCGTGCCGCGAGCGACGCCTGGCCCGCCGCGCCAATTGCACGCCCTTTCGGGTGTCTTCCCCAACGCCGTGAACGAGCTCCTCCCAGCCCCAGCCGACGACGATCGCAGAGAGCAGACCACCTGCGCGCACGAACACCTCGGTCCCGTGTGCGGCGGCCTGCACCTCGGCCCCCAGGTCGCGCGCGGCGGCATGGCGCGCGTGTTCGCCGCCACCTCGCGCGACGGTGCCGACGCGGTCGTGAAGGTGCTCGAGCGCGACGCGGTGAACACGGCGCGCGTGCACGCGCTGTTTCAGCGCAGCGCGCGCGTGATGGCGGAGCTCGCGCACCCGGGCATCGCGCGCGTCCTCGGCTTCGAGCGGCGCGGCGCGCGGTCGTACCTCGCGATGGAGCGCCTCGCCGGCGGCACGCTGTTCGAGCGCGTCAAACGCGATGGGCCGATGCGGGGCGCCGCGCTCGAGGCGCTGTTGCGCGGGCTGCTCGAGGTCGTCGCGCACGTGCACGATCGCGGCTACCTGCACGGCGACGTCACGCCGGGCAACGTCATGTTCCGCGCGCCCGGCGACGCGCGCCCGGTGCTGGTCGACTTCGACGGCGTGTGCGCCGAGGGGGAAGGGGCCCTCGAGTCGCTGGTGATGACCCCCGGCTACTCGGCGCCCGAGCAGCGCATCGGCGAGATCGGCGCCACGAGCGACCTGTACGGCGTCGGCGCGACGGTCGTCTTCGCGGCCACCGGGCTCGCGCCCGATCGGCTCTCGCGCGTGGGTCGCGCGATGCAGCTCGATCTGGGCGAGGCGCGCGTCCCCCCGCGCGTGGCGGCGCTGCTGCAGCGCCTGGTCGCGCTCGCGCCCGAGCGGCGACCGCGCCGCGCGCGAGAGGCCGTCGAGGCGCTCGAGGCGCCCGCGATCAAGGGGGAGCGCACGATGTCGCGGCTGCTCGTGGCCGCCGTCGTGGTGGTCATCGCCTCGACGATCGTCGCCGCGGCGACGGGGGCGCTCGGCGATCGGGGGGCGGCGCCGCAGGGCGAGGAGGCGCGGCGCGCGTCGCCGCGGGGGTGAGTCGCGCGCGGGCTCCGACGTCGCTACTCGGTGGGCTGCGGGCCCCTGCCGGTCGCCGCGGCGGCGAAGGTCGCGCCGTACTCGCCGCCGCTGTTCCACGCGAGCCAGCCGACGGCGCCCACCTTGCGCGCGGACGCGATCTGGTCGGCCACGTACTGCGAACCGAACGACGTGGTCTTCCACGGGAACGCCTGCACCCATGGGCGCACGACGACCTTCGCGCCGGCGATCTCGAGCTCGTGGATCGCGCGCAGCGTGCCGATGCCGACGACGTCGGCGTGGTCGGCCGGGTTGTCGTAGCCGCTGAAGCCGTCGGAGAAGTGCGACGGGTAGACCATCGGCGAGAGCGCCTCGATGTGCGGCGCCAGCATGCGCAGGTCTTGGCCGGTCGAGACGACGTCGCGCCCGTCGTGCCAGGCGACCACGCCGAAGACGTCGAGCGACAGCGGCGCGTGCGCCCGCTGCGTCCGCTCGTGCACGCGCCGGACGAAGTCGGTGATCACGCCCGTCGAGGTGAGGGCGCGCTCCTCGAGCCGGAAGTCGGCGTCCCACACCCCCTCGGTCGGGTAGCGCACGTAGTCGAGCTGAATCTCGTCGACGCCCGCCGCCAGCGACTCGTCGACGGCCGCGAGCAGGTAGCTCTGCACCGTCTCGTTCGCCGGGTCGAGCCAGTCGACGCGCTTGGACGGGGCGACGTGCGCGCCGCCCCCCTTCTTCTGCACCGCGAGGTCGTGCCTACGCGGGCCGAGGTTCTCGTCGCGGAAGCAGGCGATGCGCGCGATGACCCGCACGCCGCGGGCGTGGGCGAAGCGGACCAGGTGCGCGAACGACGGCAGGGTCGCGTGGGCGTTGGCGTCGGTCGAGAGCGCGAGGGGGAGCTTCGACGGGTAGGTGAAGAAGCCGGTGACGTCCTTGGCGTCGACGACGACGGCGTTCATGCCGCGGGCGACCAGGCGATCGAGCGTCGCGGGGAACGACGGGTGCCCGACCAGCGTCGCGATCGCGTAGATGCCGCG
>JAJXTK010000148.1 GCA_021783935.1 Myxococcales bacterium
CGTCGAGCAGCTCGAGCTCGAGCGGCATCTGGCCGATGGCGTGGGTCGCGCAGGACAGGCATGGATCGAAGGCGCGGATGGCGACCTCGATGTGGTTGAGGAGCCCCTCGGTGAGCTCGTGGCCGTCGAGGTGCTGGCGCGCGACCTCGCGGATCGCCTCGTTCATCGCCTGGTTGTTGTGCGTGGTCGAGACGATCAGGTTGCAGGCGGTGACCAGATCGTCGTCGCCGACCTCGTACTGGTGGATCAGCGTGCCGCGCGGCGCCTCCAGCATGCCGACGCCGCGCCGCGCGCGCGGGCCCTTCGCGACCAGCTCGTCGCCGAGCAGCGCCTCGTCGTGCAGGAGCCGCTCGATCACCTCGGCGGCGTGGAGCAGCTCGACCATGCGCGCCCAGTGGTAGGCGAGCGGCGCGTGCACCGGCCGGCCGGGGAAGGCGGCGAGCAGCTCCTGGCGAGCCTCTTCGGCGAGCGGCGTGTCGATGAAGTCGCAGTTGGAGATGCGCGCGAGCGGGCCGACCTTGTACCAACCGTCGTCGGGGCCGAGCGCGCCGATGAACGGGAACTTCATGTAGCTGAAGGAGCGGACGTTCTCCTCGAGGCGCGTGCGGTAGTCCTGCGGGTCGACGCCGTCGAAGATCACGTTGCCGTCGGCGTCGCGCGCGCGCAGCGTGCCGTCGTACAGGTCGAGCTTCCCCCCGGGGCCGACGAGCGACATCACGCTCGAGCGCACGGCGCCGAAGCGATCCCACGCGTCGCGGTGCGCGCGGTGCAGCTCGACGATCGTGCGCACCGCGCCGCGAGCCCAATCGAGCGCCTGGGGCAGCGGCGCGAGCAGCTCGTCGCGCTCGGCCGGGCTCACCGGCTTGTTCACCCCGCCGGGGATCGAGCCGGTGCCGTGCACGCGCTTGCCGGCGGTGACGCGGATGACCTCCTGACCGTACTTGCGCAGGAAGATCCCCTGCCGGACGAGGTCCGGGTGCGCGGCCGCAACGCCGACGACGTTGCGCTGGTGCACCTCGGCGTCGAAGCCGAAGAGCAGGTCGGGCGACGCCAGGTGGAAGAAGTGCAGCGCGTGCGACTGGAGGATCTGCCCGTAGTGCATCAGCCGGCGGATCCGCTCCGCCGCGGGCGTCAGCGCGCGCGCGCCGACCACGCGATCGAGCGCCTTGGAGGCGCAGAGGTGGTGGCTCACCGGGCAGATGCCGCACAGGCGCTGCACCATCACCGGGACCTCCCAGTAGGGACGCCCCTGGACGAAGCGCTCGAAGCCGCGGAACTCGACGATGTGCAGCCGCACCTGCTGCACGCGGCGCTGCTCGTCGAGCAGGATCGTGACCTTGCCGTGCCCCTCGACGCGAGAGAGCGGGTCGATCACCACGCGCCTCAGTTTCGACGGATCTTCGGCCTTCTCGAGCGGGGTGGTCATGGCGAGCCCTCGGACGTCCCCCTGGACGTCAGTCGTAGTGGATCAGCCCATGCCCGAGGGTCGGCGTGCGCCCGGCGAGCAGGTCGTTCAGGAACTTCCAAATCGCGTCGGCTGGCGGCGGACACCCGGGGAGGAAGTAGTCGACCTTCACCACGTCGTGCAGCGGGTGGACGCGATCGAGCGGCAGCGGCAGCTCGGGATCGTTCGGGATGAAGCCGCGTCGAATGCCGGCGCCCGTCAGGTAGACGGTCTGCAGGCAGTCGCGCACGTCGAGGTGATTGCGCTGCGCGGGCAGGCCACCGTTGACCGCGCACGCGCCGATCGCGAGCAGCACCCTGCAGTTGCGCCGGAACTCCCGCAGCACGTGCACGTTCTCGGCGTTGCAGAGCCCCCCCTCGACGATGCCGAGATCGCAAGGGCCCACGCGCTTGACGTCGGTCAGCGGGCTGCGATCGAGCTCGATGCGCTCGAGCAGCTCGAGCAGCCGCTCGTCGATGTCGAGCAGCGACATGTGGCAGCCGAAGCAGCCGGCGAGCGACGTGGTGGCGACGCGCAGCTTCTGGTGGTCGGCGGCCATCTCAGGGCTCCCTCGCCGCGGGCGGCCGCGCGCTCGACCCGGCGTTCGCGGTGGCGATCTCGCGGATCGACCGCTGGTCGTACTTGCGCTCGCCGATCGGCACCAGGAAGCCGCGGCGCTTTCGCAGGATGACGCCGACGGGGCAGACGTCCATGGCCTTGTCTTCGACCGCGAGGCGCGTGTCGGCGAGCCGACCGGACTCGGCGTTCACGATGAGGTGCTTCTGCGCGCCGCGCCCCGACAGCGCGAAGACGTGCTTGCCGTCGACCTCCGCGCTCGCGCGCACGCACAGCTCGCAGAGGATGCAGCGGTTGAAGTCGAGCAGCACGTCGGGGTGCGAAGCGTCGATCGGCCGATCGGGGAAGAACGGGCTGAAGTGCTCGGCCATCACGCCGAGGTCGTAGGCGACCGCCTGCAGCGTGCAGCTGCCGCTCCTCTCGCACGACGGGCAGAAGTGGTTGCCCTCGACGAACAGGAACTGCACGAGGTTTCTGCGGAGCTCCTGCAGCTCGGGGGTGTCCGACTCGACCTCGTCGCCGGCGCGCGCCAGCGTCGTGCAGCTCGCGACGGTGCGCCCGTTGAGCTTCACCGTGCACAGCTTGCAGCTGCCGTGCGGGTCGAACTCGGGGTGATAGCAGAGGTGGGGGACGTAGCGCCCCGCGGCGAGCGCCGCTCGAAGGACCGTCTGGCCGGCCTCGAACGGCACGTCGCGGCCGTCCATCGTGAAGGTCCGAGGATCGTGTGCGTCGGCAGCCGGCTCCATCACCGCTCCTCCTCGCGCCTCAAGTGCGCCTGCTCGTCGTCGCGGCCGGCGACCTCGCGCGCCGGCGCGAGCGAGCGATCGAGATCGAAGGTGGGCATCACCTCGAGCGTACCGAGGCGTCGGTCGAAGGCTGGCCGGAACTTCTCGAGCGCGTCGAGCGCCACGTTGCCCGCCGTCGCCCCGAGGCCGCAGTGGCTCGAGGCCCTCATGACCCGCGCCACGCGCGCGAGGTCCTTCACGTCGCGCCGCGTGCCGAACCCCTTGGCGAGCGCGCTCGCCATGCGCCGCTGCAGCGCCGTGCCGACGCGGCAAGGGGTGCAGAAGCCGCAGCTCTCGTGCGCGAAGAAGGTGGCGAAGTTCTCGAGCACCTGCAGGATGTCGCGCGAGTCGTCGAAGACCATGAACGCGCCGGCCGTCGGCACGTCGTCGAACATCAGGCGGCGACCGAGCTCGCTCGGCGACAGCAGCGTGCCCGACGGCCCGCCGACCTGCACCGCCTGGACCGACCGCGCGCCGGCCGCCTCGAGCACCTCGCGTACGGTCACGCCGAACGGGAGCTCGTAGACGCCGGGCCGCTCGACGTCCCCCGAGACCGACATGAGCTTGGTGCCCGCCGATTTCCCGGCGCCGCGCGCGCGCAGCCACTGGTGGCCGTGGCGCACGACCATCGCGGCGAGCGCCAGCGTCTCGACGTTGTTCACGATGGTCGGCGCTTGGCGATAGCCGTGGGTGACCGGGTAGGGGGGGCGATTGCGCGGAATCCCCCGCTTGCCCTCGAGCGACTCGATGAGCGCCGACTCCTCGCCGCAGACGTAGGCGCCGGCGCCCACGTGGATCTCGATGTCGAAGTCGAACCCCGCGACGCCGCGGATCGCCTCGCCGAGCAGCCCGCGGCGCCGGCGATCGGCGAGCGTCGCCTCGAGCGGCTCGAGCAGGAAGGGATACTCGGCGCGCAGGTACAAGAAGCCCCGCTTGGCGCCGATCGCGAACGCGGCGACCGTCATCCCTTCGAAGACGAGATCGGCGTAGTCGGCGAGCAGCGCGCGATCCTTGAACGTCCCCGGCTCCCCCTCGTCGGCGTTGCACACCACGTAGCGCGCCTCGCCGGGCGCCGCGCGGCAGAGCTCCCACTTCGATCCGGTCGAGAAGCCCGCGCCGCCGCGGCCGCGCAACGTCGAGCGCTTCACCTCCTCGATCGTGCTCTCGGGGCCGCGCGCGAGGGCCGCGTCGATCGCCGCCCCGGGCTCGAGCGGCGTCGACAGCAGCGCGTCCTTGCGCAGGACGTTCGAGTGGACCTCGAACAGGTTGAGCGGCCAGGTCTCGATCGGCGCGCGCCCGTGGATCATCGCCGAGATCGCGCCGACCCGCGCGCGCGTGAGCCTCGGGATCGCGCGCCCGTTGATCAGCATCGCCGGCCCCTGATCGCAGAGGCCCGTGCACGACGTCGTGCCGATGCTGACGAGGCCGTCGCGCGACACCTCGCCGAGGCGCACGCCGAACGCCTCCTGCATCCGCTCGCGCAGCTCGACGCTGCCCGCCATGCGATCGGTGACGTTGTCGCTGAAGAGCACGCGGTAGCGGCCGACGTCTTCGGTGGGCAAGAAGGCGTAGAAGCCCGCGACCCCCTCCACGCGGCCGCGCGGCAGGGCGAGACGCTCGGCGATCGCCGTGATTGTCTCCTTGGACACGTAGCCGTCTTCGGCGACCACGCTGCGCAGGATCTGCACGAGACGAAGCGGATCTTGCTCGTACTTCGCCAGGATCGCGCTCAAGTCGCGGGACATCGGCATTCCCTCCGCGGATTCGGACCGTGAGCAATGGCCGTTCCCGAGCCCGCCTGTGTCGAGATGACCTTGCCCGACCGGGCGCGACGACCTCGTCGTCGAACCGAGACAGCGGCCCGCCTCGAGGCGCGCGCTACGGCGTCACGTCGGCCATCAGGATCGGCGGGGCGTGGACCATGGTGATCTCGGGCGTGCCCGCGAACCCCTCCTTCGCCATGTCGAGCGCGTCGCGCATCGTGCGCGCCGTCTCCCAGCCGAACAGCTTCGGGATGTACTCGTTGTCGGCGCCGACGACGATCACGCGACCGAGCCACTGCCGGCCGGCTTCGCCCCAGTACCACATGAAGAACGGGTGCGCCGGGTGATAGGCGTGCCCGGTGCGGAACATCTGGAGGTAGGCCGGGTTCTTGGCGAACTTCGCCTCGAAGCGCCGGTGCAGCTCGAGGGCGTCGCGCGTCTCGGGAAGGAGGCTGTGCACGAACTCGATGTACGGAGCGTGATGCTCCTTGTCGAACCGGTCGGTGCACGGGTGGGTGAAGATCAGCGTCCCCCCCTTCTTCACCAGCGGCACGCCGCGATACAGGTTGAACAAGTACCCTTGCGCCATCACCTGCACGAGCAGGGGATTGAGGAACGAATTGACGTTGTACGGGCTGATGTACGGAATGCCGTAGACGAGCACGTCGGCCTGCCCGGTGATCGGCACCAGGTACTGCTCGTGGCATTTGGCGAGCGTGTGCTCGTGGACCGCCTCGGTCGCGCCGGCGAAGACGCCGGTCACGCCGTATGGCGACGGAACGCGCTGGAAGATCGCCTGGCGCGCCGGCTGCGGCACGTTCGCCAGCGTCGCCGTGAGCGCCTTGAGGCCGAGGCGCTCGGCGCCCGTGAGGTCGTCCTCGTTCTTGTGCAGGAACTCGAGCGGGCGATCGTACATGCGGTTGTTCACCGTGGTCTCGATGGTGAACACCGGCACGCTCTTCTGCAGCAGCTTGCCCATCCGATCGACCGTGCGCGCGAGCGCCGAGGTCTTCGGGTCCATGTAGCTGTGGCAGTCGCGCATCGTGCGCGGCTCGTGGTGCGCGCGCAGCGACTTGTAGCCGCACAGGCCGACGGTGACCGACTTGTGCCCGCCGTCCATCGGCACGAGGTTCAGGTTCACGTAGATGACGAGATCGCTCTCGGCCGCGCGCCGGCTGATCTCGACCACGTCGCCCTGCTCGGTCGCGCCGATCTCGACCATGCTCTCGGCGTCTTCGGGGTCGTGGTTGTAGAGGCGATCGGGCCAGTAGGCGCGGAAGATCCGGTCGCCGACGATCCAGCGGATCTCCTCCCCCGTCATGCGCCGGTGGACGGAGGTCGCGATGACCAGATGCACGTCCTCGACGCCGTGGTCGGCGAGCTGCTCGAGCACCACGGTGAGCACGCGCTCGCGCACGTCGGGCCGGCGCATCGGCGGCAGCGGGAGCGAGATGTCGTCGATCGCGATGGTGACCTTCATCCCCGGGCGCAGCCGCGCGTGCAGCGGCTCGCTGCCGTGGGGGTGGTTGATCGCGTAGTGGATCGCGGCCTCGACGTTGGCGAGCTCCGCGAGCGGCTTGCGCGGATAGATCACGCGCGTGCCCGGGGGCATGTCGACCTCGACGAGCCGATCGCCCGAGAAGATCGTCCGCGGCGCGCTCTTGCGATCGAGGGTGACGACGAGGGGGTGGGTCATCGTAGGGGGATCCGTCGGTCAGGGGAGATCAGAGGAACAGGAAGGAAAGGAGGGAAGAAGGTCTCGGAGTCGGAAGCGGCGATTGGGGGGTCTGCCGATCGGGGCAACGACGTCGTCGCCGCCAGTTGCCGCAGCTCGGTTTTCGCGGCGATCGGCAGAGCCGCCTCCCCTTCTTCCCTTCTCCCCTTCCTGTTGCATTCTCACGCTCGTCACGCTCGCGCGGCCGGCGCCTCGCGGCCGCCGTCGAGATCGACGATCGGCCAGCTGTAGGCCTTGGCGAGCCAGCGCAGGCGCGCGTCGGGGTTCACGGCCGCCGGGTGGCCGACGACCGCGAGCATCGGGACGTCGGAGTAGCTGTCGCTGTAGGCGAAGCAGTCGTCGAGGTCGTGGCCGTGCGCGCGCGCGTGCTCGCGGATGAGGCGCGCCTTCTCGGGGCCCGCGACGACCGGTCGCAAGAGCCGGCCGGTGCAGTAGCCGTCCTTGATTTCGAGGCGGTTGGCGATGACGTGCGTCGCGCCGAGGTGGCGCGCGAGCCGCTCCATGAGGAAATCGAGCGCCCCCGAGATGAGCACGACGTCCCCCTGCTCGCGCGATCGCTCGACCAGCGCGCGCGCGTGCGGCCAGAGAGCCGGCTTGACGACCGCGTCGAAGCACTCGTCCGCGAGCACCAGCAGCCGGTCGCGCGAGATCCCCTCGTAGCTCGAGAACAAGAGCTCGTTGAACGAGCGCCGGTCGCGCAGCTCGGCGAGCGCCATCGACGGCGCCCTGAGCGCGGCGCGCGCGAGCTTCTCGAGCGACTTGAGGGGCGTCGCCTGGTTGAAGAGATACCAGAGCGTCGGGTGGACGAGGTTCGTCCGCACGAGCGTTCCATCGACGTCGAAGTAGCTGGCGGGCACGGCGACTCGTTCTCGTGGTGGGGAAGACGAAGGGGTAGAGATGCGTGCGCCCCTCGCGGGCCTCGTCGCGCGGGGCCATCTCGGAGACGCGCTGTCTCGCCCGCGGGCGCGTGACCGTCAACCGCGCTCGTGGCCGAAATCTTCGTTTCGTGAACGCGGAACGACGCGTACGAGACGGCATCAAGTGCGTAGGCGGCTACGCTTCGGAGGCGCCCCGATGGATCGACGAGTCGTCGTGGGAGCGATCGCCGCCCTGGCGCTGGGGGGCGCCGTCGGCTTCTGGATGATGCGCGACCCCGACGAGGCGCGCATCCGCGCGGCGCTCGCCCGGCTCACGAGCGCGGTGCGCATCGCCCGAGGGGAGTCCCCCGTCGTCCGCGCGGCGCGCATCCAAGCGACCTTCGGCGACCTGCTCGTCGCCTCGGTCGGCGTCGACATCGCGGAGCTCCCCGATGCGCGGCCTGGGCGCATGGAGCTCGTGCGCCTCGCGAGCGCCGTGGCCGGCGCTTGGACGTCGCTCGACGCGGAGCTCTCGTCGGTGCGCGTCGCGATCGACCCCGGCGGCAGGAGCGCCTCCGTCGACGCGACGGTCGCCTTGCGTGGCGCGCGCGGCGGGGGCGAGGAGCGCACCGACGCGCGCGCCATCTCCCTCCGCTTCGTCGACGACGGCGGCTGGAAGGTCGCGAGCGTGACGGTGTACCGGCCTCGAGAGCCCGACTGACGCGCGGCGCGCGCCGTCCCACGCAGGCAGAACGGCGCGTGCTACTGCAAGCGCGTGGACGCGCTGACGCTTCACCCGATCGGCTACGTGCGCTCCGGGTACGCGGAGCCCTCGCAGGCGCCACGGCAGCCGGGCGCCGACGGCGCGCGCGGCGAGGCGCGCATCGAGCTCTGCGCGGGGCTGGATCTCGAGCAGGCCGTGGCGGATCTCGCGGGCTTCGATCGCATCTGGGCGATCGTCTGGTTCCATCGCAACGCGCGCTGGCGCACGCGCGTGCTCCCCCCGCGGGGGGGGCAGAAGCGCAGCGTCTTGGCGACGCGCTCGCCGCACCGGCCGAACCCGATCGGCCTGTCGGCGCTGCGTCTGCTCGAGGTGCGCGGGCGCACGCTGCGCGTCGCCGAGGTCGATCTGCTCGACGGCACGCCGGTCCTCGATCTCAAGCCGTACGTCCCTTATGCCGACGCGTTCCCCGAGGCGCGCGCAGGGTGGCTCGACGAGGTCGAGCGCGAGGAGGCCGAGGGGGGCTGGTGCTTCGACGTCTCCTGGTCGGAGCTCGCGCGCGAGCAGGCCGTGTTTCTGCGCGAGCGCTTCGGCGTGGTCGTCGGCGAGACGGCCGCGCGCGCGCTTCGCCGCGATCCGTCGCCGCACCCGTATCGACGCATCCTGCGCTCGCGCGCGGGGGAGCTGCTCGTCGCCGAGAAGTCGTGGCGGCTGTTCTTCGCGGTCTTCGAGCGTCGCGTCGTCGTCACCCGGAGCGTCAGCGGCGAGCGCGCCGAGGCCCTCGTCGGCGATCGCGGCGGGCTGCTCGACGGCGAAGCGCACGTCGCGTTTCAGCTCCGCTGGCCGCGCACCGAGGCGGACGCGCTGGTCACGAGCGGCTGAGCCAAGGTCGTCGTGCGCGATTGCACGACGGCGGGTGCTGGGAAGGGCGCGGTCGTGCAAAGTGCACGAACGCTCGGCTCCCGGCATCATGAACAGGTCAGCGGGCGCCGGTTTTTCGTTGCGAAGCGGGGCTCGCAGAGGAAAGTCCCCCTCGCGCCGAACGAGCGGGCCGTGTCCGCTCGACGGGGGATCCAACCCGTCACTCCGGGGCGAGCGTCGCGAGGGAGTCGGCCCGAAGCCGATCGATCGCGACGGAGGCCAGCTCTTCCGGCCTCAGCCCGTCAGCTAACTCCGTAGGCGCGGGGAAGAGGTCGCACACGCGAGGCCCATCGGGCGCAGCGGGCGCCCTCGGACGCGAGCCGAGCCGGCAGGCCGAGCGCGCGCTTTGGACCGGATGGGCGAAATGCCAGATCGCACCCGATGCTCTGCGGCAGGAGCGTCGTTCGAACAGGTTCTTGAGGTGGGTTCCGAGGTTCTGCGCGACGCGGAGGCGCGATGAGCGCCGTCGGCACGGAGCCGGCGCACGCGGGCGAGCACGCCCACAGCATGGCGCCGCGCACCAGCCTGAGGATGCTCGTCTGGGCGGCGCTCGGCGTCGTGTTCGGCGACATCGGCACCTCTCCGCTGTACGCGATGTCGGAGACGGTCTCGTCGCACCTCATGTCGGTGCACGGGATCAAGGACAAGGTGACGATGCAGCTCGGCCAGTACTACGGCAGCGAGGAGGTGCTCGGCTTCACCTCGCTGTTCGTCTGGTCGATCGCGATCGTCGTCTCGCTCAAATACGTCGTCCTCATCATGGAGGCCGACAACGAGGGGGAGGGGGGGATGTTCTCCATCCTCGCCCTGCTCAAGGCGAAGGCCTCGGCGCGCTTCTCGCCGCGCGCGCTCGGCTTCATCGTCGCCATGGCCGTGGTCGGCTCGGGGCTGATCCTCGGCGACGGCGTCATCACCCCGTCGCTGTCGATCATGTCGGCGTGGGAGGGGCTCGAGGTCATCACCCACCGCTGGTCGCCGTACATCCCGTGGCTGTCGATCGCGACGCTCGTGGCGCTCTTCTCGATTCAGCGCTGGGGCACCCACCGCGTGGGCTCGATCTTCGCGCCCGCGATGGTCGTCTGGTTCCTGGCGCTCGCGCTGATGGGCGGGTTCAACCTCGTCTACCACCCCGAGGTGCTCGCCTCGGCCAACCCGATCCACGCGCTGCGCTACATGCGGCACTACCCGAGGGCGACCTTCTACGTCATCGGATCGGTCGACCTCTGCATCACCGGCTGCGAGGCGCTCTTCGCCGACATGGGGCATTTCGGGCGCCCGGCGGTGCGGCGCGCGTGGTTCTGGATCGTCTGGCCCGCGCTGATGCTCAACTACCTCGGCCAGGGCGCGCGCATGCTCGACGCCGCGCCGATCGTCGACGGCAACGTCTTCTACGCGCTCGTCCCCTCGACCGCGTCGTTCGTCTACCCGCTGGTGATCATCAGCTGGCTCGCGACCGTCATCGCGAGCCAGGCGCTCATCTCGGGCGCCTTCTCGCTGATCCACCAGGCGATCCAGCTCGGACTCTTCCCGCGCATGAGCGTCGTGCACACCAACGCGGACGTCGAGGGGCAGATCTACATCCCCGAGGTGAACTGGAGCTACCTGCTCCTGTGCATCGCCTTGGTCGTGGGCTTCCGCAGCTCGCACAACCTCGCGCCCGCCTACGGCCTCGCCGTCACCGGCACCATGGCCTTCACGACGATCCTCTTCTATCTGGTCGCGACGCGCGCCTGGGGGTGGCGGCCGTGGCTGATCGGCCCGCTCTGCACGCTGCTCATCAGCGTCGACTTCGCCTTCTTCGTGAGCAACGCGACGCAGTTCCTCGAGGGGGGCTACATCACGATCGCGATCGCCGCGGTGGCCGCGTTCGCGATGCTGACCTGGCAGAAGGGGCGCGCGGCGCTCGGCGCGGTGCTCAAGGGCATGATGCTGCCGACCGAGGCGTTCCTCGCGAGCCTCCGGCTCGAGCGGCCGCCGCGCGTCAAGGGCACCGCCGTGTTCATGACCTCGAACCCGGGCGTGCCGCACTCGCTCATCCACTACTTCAAGCACGCCAAGACGCTCCACGAGAAGGTCGTCTTCCTCACGGTGCAGACCAAGCACGTCCCCGAGATCGCGGACGCCGAGCGCATCGTCGAGGTGACCGAGCTCGGCGACGGGTTCTTCGCCGCCAAGGTCGTCTACGGCTTCATGGAGAGCCCAGACGTCCCGAAGGTCATGCGCGCCCTGAAGGTGCGCGGGCTCGACATCGACCTCGGCGACCTGTCGTTCTTCCTCGGGCGCGAGTCGATGGTCTTCACCGGCAAGTCGAAGATGAGCCTCGCGCGAAAGATGTTCTTCAAGTTCCTGAGCCAGAACGCGGTCACCGCGTCGGCCTTCTTCAAGCTGCCGCCAGGGCGCGTCGTCGAGCTCGGGGTGCAGGTCGAGCTCTGACCGCCCGGTCCCGACACTTCGGGCCGACGTCGCCCGAGCATGGCGGGTAGA
>JAJXTK010000149.1 GCA_021783935.1 Myxococcales bacterium
GCGCCGCCGCGCCCGCCGCGCCAGACGCCTCGCCGCCAGCGCCCGCGCCCGCGGTGTCCGCGGGCCGCCGCAAGTCGCCGCCGCTGCCGCGCTGGGACGAGCCGGCGCCGGGGCGAGAGCTGCCGAATCTCCTCCTTTGGGGCGGCACGAAGACCTATCTGAATGTCGGGTTCACCGGGACGATCTGGGCCTTCGATCCTGGCGGCTGGGGCAGGAGCCCCATCGCGCTCTTCGTGGGCTGTTCGTTCGGCATGATGGGGCCCGGCTCGGCGACGCACAATGCCGGCGTCATTCCTGAGCTCGGCATGAAGCTGGGCTTGCCGTCGGTCTACGTCGCGGTCTCGCTTGGGCCTTGGGTCGAGGACGACTTTCGCAAGGGAGGGCAGTACGCGATGGGCTACGCCGAGAAGCTGACGCTGACGTGGCAGCCGTTCCGGCACCTCGGGGTGTTTGGCGGCATCAACAACGTTGACATGGGGAGTGGAAATCAGGGCGTGTTCGAGTGGATATTTGGCATTCAGCTGTGAGGGCGCGGCGCTCGATAACTCGACTCACCCCCCCTTTCGCGCCGCGATCCTCCTCGCCAGCATCCGCGACACCGTCATGATCGGCGCCATCGTGTGGCTCGACGCGCTGCTCGGGAAGCCCGAAGAGTCGAGCACGAACACGTCGCGCGTGCCGTAGACCAGCCCCTCGGGGCTCGCGCCGCCGTCCTTGGGCGAGGGGGCGAAGCGGATGCCCCCCTGCTGGTGCGCGCTCAGGAACGGCGCGGTCGCGGGCTCGAAGCCGATGGCGTCGACGCGATCGAGCTCGCGCTCCGAGGTGAGCAGCAGCGGCCGCGCGTAGGGGACCTGCACCGAGCGCGCGCCGGCGGCGAAGTAGACACGCGCGGCGGCCTTGATGGCGTCGCGGTAGCGCTGCTTCTGCTCGTCGGGCATCGCGTAGTCGACGAGCGGGTTGCCCGCGCGATCGACCCGCACCACGCCGTTCGGCCCGTCGGGGACGAGCAGGAGCGCGGCCGCCATGTGCGCGTAGCGGCTCATGACCTCCTTGCCGGGCAGGCCGAGCTTCGGCAGCAGCGACGCCACGATGCCGGGGGTGCCCGCGATCGCCTCGATGCGAAAGCCCCAGAAGCCATGCTCGGGGTCGTCGAGCCGCTCGTACTCGGTCACGGCGGCCGCCTGGGGGATGCCGCGGAAGAAGCGGATCTCGCGGTCGAAGAAGGCGGTGACGGGGAGCTGCGGCTGCAGCATCAGGTTCTTGCCGACGTGCGCGTTGCCGACGCCGGAGCGGAGCAAGAGCTGCGCGGAGGCGACCGCGTTGGCCGCGAGCACGACGATCTTCGCGCGCACGGTCAGCGTGCGCTCCTCGCGGTAGCCCTTCGCGTCGAGCGTGCGCAGGGTGAGCTTCTTGACCTCGGCCCCCGCCTCCTCGATGCGCGTCACGCGCGCGCGCAGGAAGAAGCGCGCGCCGGCGTCGAGGGCGGCGGGGATCGCGACGAAGCGGGTGTTGCGCTTGGAGTTGATCGGGCAGCCGATGAGGCAGGTGCCGGTGCCGATGCAGCCGACCCGGTCGTGCATCATGATCTCGTGGCGCAGGCCGAGCTGCTGCGCCCCCTCGCGCAGGGCCGCGTTGTTCGCGTTGATCTGCTTCTCCTCGGGGACGTTCGCCGACAGGTCGGCGAGCGCCGCGGCCTCGAAGGGGGCGAGCGCCTCCGGCGAGAAGTCCGCGAGGCCGAACTTGGTCTGCCAGTGGCGCGCGACCGACGCGGGCATCGGCACGACGTCGGCGGCGTTGATCACCGGCCCGCCGCCGAGCACGCGCCCTTGCAGGATGGTGATCGCGAGGTCGCTCGTCGCGCGGCCGCCGCGCTCCATGTAGAGCTGGTCGTACATGGCGCCGTCGCGGCCGGTGAGCTGGAAGCCGGTGTAGTCGCCCCCCTCTTCGACGACGAGCACCTCGTGCCCGGCGCGCGTGAGCTCCCACGCCGCCGTCGCGCCGCCGGCCCCCGAGCCGACCACGCAGCACTCGACCGTGAGATCCCCCTGGGGCGCGCGCGACAGGTCGACGATGGCGCCGCTCACTTGCCGCTCCGATCGCCGAACAGCGGGCCGTCGTAGCCGAGGTGCGGCCAGATCTCGGGGCGATCGTAGAAGACCACGCTGAGAAACTTGCGAAAGGCGAGCGCGACTTGGCGGCGCAGCAGGCTCTGGCTCGTGGCCCACGAGTCGAAGTGGGCGAGGCGCTCGTCGTCGCGAAGGCGGCTGAAGGTCTTCGCGCGCCGCTCGTAGAGCACCGGGCCGTACTCGAGCCAGAAGAGCGCCCGCGACAGATCGCGCCGGTGGTGCGCGGGCTCGTCGGCG
The DNA here is from genome assembly GCA_021783935.1 of Myxococcales bacterium. Classification (GTDB taxonomy): domain Bacteria; phylum Myxococcota_A; class Polyangia; order Polyangiales; family JADJMO01; genus CAIXWQ01. The sequence continues at coordinate 2,364 of JAJXTK010000149.1, forward strand.
AGGAAGCCGTCGAAGGCGCGCGCGAGGTCCATGCCGGCGGCGCCTTGCGGGATCGGGCCGCCCGGCGGGAAGAGCGCCGTCGCGAGCGCCTCGAGCGTGCGGTAGGCGTGCGCCGACAGCACGCGCAGGCCGGCGACGTCGGGCGCCCCGCCGCGCATCGCGAGCAGCCCGCCGGTCGCTGCGCCGACCGAGACGCCGACGCCGAGCGTCACCCGGAAGAAGCGACGTCGAGAGAGTGCTTGAAAGCCCGAGAGCGCCCCCACGCGGGCATGCTACCTCACCCCCAGCCCCTCGCCCTGCGAGGGAGAAGGGGGCAGGGGGGTGAGGTTCACTTCGCGCGCCGCTCGACCCACTCCATCACGCGCGCGGCGTAGTCGACGCCGTCGAAGCGCGCCATCTGCTGGATGCCGGTGGGGCTCGTGACGTTGACCTCGGTGAGCTTGCCGCCGATGACGTCGAGCCCGACGAACCAGAGGCCGTCGGCCCGCAGGCGCGGCGCGAGCTCCGCGATCATGCGGCGCTCGTCGGCGGTGATCTCGACCTTCGCCGCGGTGCCGCCGGTGTGCAGGTTCGCTCGCGCCTCGTGGTCGGCGGGCACGCGCAGGATCGCGCCGAGCGGCTCGCCGTCGATGAGCAGGATGCGCTTGTCGCCGACGCGCGCGGCCGGCAAGAACTCCTGCACCATGCCGAAGCGGCTGCCGTGCTCGCCGATCGTCGTCTCGACGATCGCGTTGAAGTTGCGATCGTCGGCGTTGAGCAGGAACACCCCCGCGCCGGCCATGCCGTCGAGCGGCTTGATCACCGCGCGCCCGCCGATCTCCTCGACGAACTCGCGCACGCGCCTCGGCGACGCGGTCACCAGCGTGCGGGGCATCCACCGCGTGAAGTGCAGCGCGTAGAGCTTCTCGTTCGCGTCGCGCAGGCCGCGCGGGTCGTTGACGATGAGCGTCTCGTCGCGCACCGTCTCGAGCAGCTGGGTCATGTAGGCGTACGCCGCGTCGAACGGCGGGTCCTTGCGGATCATGACCGCGTCGAAGTCGGCGACGCGCGCGCGCGCCGGCTCGCCGAGCTTCCAGCCGTCGTCCATCGCCCCTTCGCGCGCGGGGCGGCGCCACACCTCGACCGGCGCGGTGCGCACCTCGAGCTGCCCCTGGTTCACGTCGAGATCGAGGGGCAGCGCGTGGAAGCACTGGTGGCCGCGCGCCGCGGCGGCGAGCATGAAGGCGAACGTCGTATCCTTCGCCGTCGCAACCGTCGTCATCGGGTCCATCAGGAAGAGCACGCGCATGATCCGCTCCGCTACGTCGGCGCCGTCGAGCCGCCAAGTCGCCGCGCCCCGCCTCGCGCTCCTCGCGCTCTCGTTCGCCCTCGGCTGCGGACCTTCGCGCTCGGCCGACGCCCCCAAGCCCGCGGCGCTCGCGCCGGCGGGCCCCGAGGGGAGCCGCTACGGCGTCGCGACCGAGAACGACGAGGCGACGCGCGCGGCGCTCGCCGTGCTCGCCGAGGGGGGCGACGCGGTCGACGCGGCGGCGGCGGCGACGTTCGTGCTCGGGGTCGCGACGCCGCAGTCGTGCGGCGTGGGCGGCGGCGGCTTCGCGGTCGTCTGGCGCGCGAAGGAGAAGAAGGCCTACGTGCTCGACTTCCGCGAGGCGGCGCCGAAGGGGATCGACCCCAAGGCGCTCGACGATCGGTCGCCGAAGCCGGCGGCGCGCGGCGCGTTCGTCGGCGTGCCCGGCGAGGTCGCGGGGGTGAGCGCGCTGGTCGAGAAGTGGGGCAAGCGATCGTTCGCGAGGGCGCTCGAGCCCGCGATCGCCCTCGCCGAGCGCGGCTTCTCGATGAGCGCGCACACGCACGGCGCGCTCGAGCAGCTCGGCGCCCAGCTCGCCGAAGAGGCGCCCGCCTTCGCGCGCGAGGTCACCTCGGCCTCGGGGCCGCTGCCGATCGGCGCGCGCGTGCCGCGGCCCGCGCTCGCGCGCACGCTGCGCACGCTGCACGATCACGGCCCGCGCACCCTCTACGAGGGGGCGATCGCCGAGGCGATCGTCGCCGCCGCGCGCGCGAACGGCGGCACGATCGCGCTGGAGGATCTGAAGGCCTACGCGCCCAAGTGGCGCGAGCCGCTGCACCTGTCGCTCCCCGGCGGCCACCGCGAGCTCTTCACGATGCCGCCGCCGTCGGCCGGGGGGCTCATGTTGGCGGAGGTGCTCACGGCCGACGCGATCCTGCGCGACCAGGGGGGCAAGGGGCTCGCCGCCGACGCGCTCGGCAGCGGCGCGTACCTGCACCGGCTCGCGGAGCTGATGCGCGGCGCGCTCGACGATCGGCTGCGCTTCGTCGGCGACCCCGACTTCGTGCCGGTCGACACCGCCGCGCTGCTCGGCCTGCCGCGCCTCGCCGCGCGCCTCGCGCTCTACGACCCGAGCGCGACGCGCGCGCCGGCGGCCCTGCGCGTCGACGAGCACGGCACCTCGCACCTGTCGGTGATCGACGCCGAGGGGAACGCCGTGGCGCTCACCACGACGGTCAACGACGGCTTCGGCGCGATGCTCCTCGCCGGCGACACCGGCATCTTGCTCAACGACCAGCTCGCCGATTTCGGCAAGACGACCGAGCCGTACGACGCGACGCGCGTCGCGCCGAACGTGCCTCGCCCCGGCGCGCGCCCGACGTCCAGCATGACGCCGACGGTCGTCGTCGAGGACGGCGCGCCGATCGCGATCGTGGGGGGCTCGGGCGGCATGAGCATCGCGAGCAGCGTCACCGAGGTCACCCTCGCGCGGCTCGACTTCGGGCTCTCGCCGGCCGACGCGATCGCCGCGCCGCGCGTGCACGTCTTCGGGCGCGAGCTGCTTTGCGAAGACGGCGTGCCCGCGAACGTGCGCGAGGATCTCCAGCGGCGCGGCGAGTCGCTGGTGCCCTCGCAGATCCCGAACGCGGTCCAGCTCGTCACGGTCGAGCGCACCGAGCGGGCGGCGCGCATCCTCGTCGCGTCCGATCCGCGCAAGGGGGGCGTCGCCCTCGCGCGCTGAGCGTTTCGCGCCGAGTTTCCGGGGGCAGGCGCGCCGAGGGCGAATATTCGCCGGCGCTCGCCCGTCTAGCCGACGAGCGCCTCCGCGTCCGTGCCGCCCGGCTCGAACTTGCGCCGGCCCCCGCGGGGTGCTCGTCTGCCGCCCGGAACCCCGACCATGCGCTCTCTCCGCCCTTCCGTCGCCCGCTCGCTGCTCGCCAAGCTCGTCGTCGCCGCGGCGCTCTTCGCTGCGCCCGTCGCGCTCGGGCAGGCCGCGCCCGCCCCCTCGGCGAGCGCCCCGCTGCCGACGTTGAGCGCGAGCGACGTCGCCGCGAAGGTCCAGGCGACCTACCAGGCGATCACGACCTACGAGGCCGACTTCGACCAGCGCTACGACATGAAGGCGTTCGGCGAGAAGAAGACCTCCAAGGGGCACGTCACCTTCGAGAAGCCCGGCAAGATGCGCTGGGACTACACCGATCCGAAGGACAACGTCGTCGTCAGCGACGGCACCACGCTCTGGTCCTACGAGGCGAAGGACAAACAAGCGCGCGAGATGCAGCTCAAGAGCTCGCAGATGCCGACGGCGCTCGCGTTCCTCACGGGCAAGGGGGACCTCGCCAAGGAGTTCACCCTCACGCTGCTCGACGCGAAGGACTTCAAGGGGGGCTACCTGCTCAAGGGGGTCCCCAAGACCGCGACCAACCTGTACGCGTACGTGCTGTTCTACGTCGACGGCAAGACCTTCCAGGTGCGCCGCGTGCTCATCGTCGACGCGCAGGACAACCGCAACCGCTTCGACTTCAACAACCCCGTCGTCGGCAACAAGTACGACGCGTCGAAGTTCACCTGGAAGGCGCCGCCGGGCGTGAGCGTGGTGAAGAGCTGAAACCTCACCCTCCCGGCCTCCCTCTCCTCTCAGGGAGAAGGGAGGAGCGCAGTGATGGCTGCGCTCTCTCTCGCTCCCCTCTCCCTGCGTTTCAGTGCACCCCGCTGACGAGCCAGGCGAGCAGCGGCACGAACACCTCGTCGGGGCTCGCGCCCCCCTGGCGCGCGGCGCCGGTCGGGCGATCGGGCTCGCCGTCGCCGAAGGTGAAGCCGTGATCGCCGGCGATCACGACCAGCGACCGCTGCTGCGCGGAGGTGATCGCGCGCGCGAGGATCGGCGACAAGAGCGAGGCGAGCTCGTCGACGCGCTCGGCCTCGGGCGGGCCTGCGTCGCGGAGCTTGCCCTCGAGCAGGTCGAGCTTGAGCACGTCGCGGTGGCCGAGGCGGGTGCGCCGCAGCACGTCGAGCGATCGCCCGCGCACGATCGCGGTCTCGCGCTCGGGGACGAGCTTGGCCTTGAGCGCGTCGGCGCCGCGCACGAGCGCGTCCAGCTGCACCGACGTCGTCGTCGGTAAGAGCGACCAGAGCGCGTGCTCCTCGACGCACACCGCGCGGCGCGCCAGCAGCTTGCCGAGGCGCGTGCGCACGCCGCGGCCGACGTCCCACCGCAGCGCGTCGACGATCACGACCTGCACCGATCGCGCGCCGTGCACGCGCGCGCACTTCTGCGCGAGGTCGAACAGCTCGAGCACCCGGCGCGGGTGGCGGCCGGTCGCACCGAAGGCCGGCTGCGCCTCGGCGTAGGCGCGGGCGAAGGTGGTCGCGAAGCTCGCGAGCAGGCGCTTCACGTCGCCGCGCTGGCTCGCCGGGACCTCGTCGCGCAGGAGCGCGGCGCGCGCGGGCGAGTAGCCCTCGACGAACGCCCGCTCGAGGCCGCTGAGCGGCGTCTGGCGCGTGATGGCCTCGAGCAGCGCGCGCGCGCCGGCGAGCTGCTCCGGCGTCGCGCGCGCGGTGTCGCTCGAGCGCGGCGGATCGAGCTTGGTCTCGGGCACGGGCTCCGCGATCGGGGCCTCGACCACCTTCGCGCCGCCGAGCGCCTCGCCGAGCGGCTCGGGCGCCCCGTAGACGCGCACCGCCGCGTTGGCCGGGTCGAGCAGCACCACGAGCGGCCGCTCGCGCGACGCCGCGCGCGCGAAGCGCAGCCACTCGCCGTCCTCGGGCTCGAGCGCGCCGCGCGCGTCGACGATCCCGGTCAGCGGCCCGATCTCGAGCGCGATGCCGACCCGCCCGACCAGCCGCGCGCGGTAGAGCTGATCGGCGAGCGCCGCGCTCGGATCCGAGGACGCGCACGTGCCCGGGGGCGCCGCGCCGCGCGCGCGCAGGCACGCCTCGATCGCCTCGTCGACGACCTCCGCGAGCCGCCCTCGCGCGCCAGGGCCCAGGTCGCGCAGGTCGACCACCAGCAGCCGCGCCGCCTCGAGCGCGCCCCGCAGGCGGACGCGCCCCTCGTGCCCCAGAAAGCGCAGCTCGCCGCTCGGATCCGCCAGCGGGGGCGGGGGCGTCTCGGCTTCGGAGGTGGTCGTGTTCGAAAGGACGTCGCTCGGCGGCATCGGGTCGAGCGTCGCAGGCGCGCCCGAGAAGGGCCCAGTTCTCGGAGCCGTCTCGGGAAGCTCACCCCCGAGCCGTTTCGCTGCGAGGGAGCCGGAGGCTTCGAGGGTGACGTCTGCTCACGGCCCCGTGTTGACGCCGCCGGCCTCCGCGTAGGCGGCCTTCGCGTCGTCGCGGGCCGGATCGCTCGAGCCGATCGACGTGTCGAGGTACGTCTTGAGCGCCTTCTTCGCCTCGGCCTTGTCGACGAAGCGGATCGACATGCCGAGGTAGAAGTACGCCTTGGGCAGCCACGCCGGCTTCTGGTCGCGCTCCAAGAGCTGCTTGATCGCCTCTTTGATGTACGGCGCGGCCCGGGAGATCTGGTTGCGGTAGTAGAGCGTGTCGGCGACCTGGTAGCGCCAGAAGGGGGCCTTCGGGTTGTTGGGATCGGCCCTGATCGCCTTGTCCCACTCGGCGATCGCCTGCTCCTCCGCCTCGCCGTTGCCGCTCGCCCCCTCCTTGAGCGCCATCGCGATGGTGGCGTGCGCCTCGTAGCGCGAGGGGGTGAGCGCCAGCGCCTTCTCGGCGAGCGCGATCGCGTCCTTGAACTTCTGCTGCTTGACGAGGATCTCGGCGCGCAGCCAGTAGGCGTCGCCGACCGACTTGTCGAGCTCGAGCGCGCGGGAGACCTGCGCGTCGGCCTCGTCGAGGCGGTCGAGCTCCTTGAGCGCCCAGCCGTAGTACAGGTGATAGGCCGCGTTGTTGTCGTCTTTGTCGACGGCCTGCTTGAGGAAGACGATCGCGTCTGCGGGCGCGTTGCGGTTCAACAGCGCGCGCCCGAGGTAGTGCTTCGCTTCGACCTGGCAGACGTCGACCGCCGACGAGCCGGTCGCGCACTTGTCGAGCACGTCGCGCAGCGTCGCCTCGGCGTTCGGGTCGCGCGACTCGACCATCGCGCGGCCGACCTGCAGCTTCACGTCGTCGTCGTTCGGCGCGGCCTCGAGGGCGCTCTGATAGCGCTTGAGCGCCTCGGCCAGCTGGTGGGTCTGCTGGTAGTAGTAGCCCATCTCCAGGGCGAGCCCGGGGTGCTTCGGGTCCTTCTTCTCGAGCGCGTCGAGCGTCGCCTTTCCCGCGCTCATCGACTCGGCCCCCTCCATGCGCAGCTGGGTGCGCCCCTTGTCGAAGAGCGCGTCGAGGTTGTCTGGGGTTAGCTCGAGGGCCTTGTCGAATTCGGCGAGCGCCTCGGCGTAGCGCCCCTGCCGGAACTTCAGCTCGCCGACCGCGAGGTGCAGCTTGTCGCTCGGCGGCACCGCCTTGAGCGCGGCGTCGAGCGTCTTGCCGGCGAGGTCGGCCTCGCCCGTCTTGGCCTGGAGGTTCGCGAGCGCGATGTACGGCTTGACCTCGCTCGGCTGCGCCTGGATCGCGGCCGTGTAGATCTTGATCGCCTCCTGCGGCTTGTCGGGCGCGAGCTTCTCGGCGGCCTGCCCCTGCCAGTAGCCGATCTCGCTCGCGAGCGCCGGGTCCTTGAGCGGCGCCAGCGTCGCCTGCGCGTCGGCCGGCTTCTCGAGCTTCAGCTGCGCGCGGGCGATGCCGATCTTCGCGAGCGTCAGGTCGGGCGCCGCCTCGGCGGCCGCCTTGAACGCCGCGATTGCCGCCGGGTACTGCCCGTTCGCGAGGTAGACCTCGCCGAGGCCGAGCTGCGGCAGCGCCGCCGGCGTCCCCTTCGCCGCCTGCAGCGCCTGCTCGAAGGCCGCCTTGGCGTCGCTCACGCGGCCGCGATCGAAGAGCACGGTGCCCTCGAGCGAAAGCGTGTCGACCTGCTCCGGCGGCGAGGCGGCCGCGACGAGCGCCGGCTTGCGCAGCTCCTCGACCAGGGCGAGCGCCTTGTGCTCGTCGCGCAGCTTGTCCCACGCGTAGTGGGCGAGGAAGAGGCGCGAGGTGACGTGCGTCGGCGACTTCTTGACGATCTCCTCGGCCTGCTTGCGTGCGCTCTCGAGATCGCCCGCGGCCGCGTAGGCGCGCATCAGCCCCGCGCGCGTGCGCGGCGAGTCCTGCGCCGCCTTGGCCTTGGTGAACGCCGCGATCGCCTCCTTCGGCTGCTTGGCGCGCAACTCCAGCTCGCCGAGCGTCACCGCCGCGTCGACGTTCTTCGCGTCTTGCGACAGCAGCCCCTGCAGCGCGGAGCGCGCCGGCGCGAGGTTGCCCCCGAGCACGTCGCGCGCGGCCTCGGCGAGCTGCCTGCTCGGCCCCGCCTTCTCGATCGCCCGGCCGAGCAGCGCCGTCGCCTTCAGGTCGACGCCGCCGTCCTTGCCGAAGCGCAGCTCGTGAGCCCAGCCGACGTAGGCGGCGTAGGCGATCACGGGGGCGTAGCGAGGGTTCGCGTCGGCGTCGCGGTCGATCGCCGCCATCGCGTCGCTCGAGCGCGCGAGGGTGTCGTCGGCGAGCGCCTGCTCGGTGCGCGCCTGCGCCTCGCGCATGAGCGCCGCGTACCTCGGGGCGTTGAACCGATCGGCGATCACGTTGCGGCCGAACGCGCCGTACGGGCTGAACTCCAGCGCGCCGCCCGCGAGCGCCAGCACGCCGACCAGCGCCAACACGACGCGCCCCGTCTTGCCCTTCTTCTTCGGCGCTTGCTCCGCGGGCGCGGCGCCGGGCTCGCGCGCCTTGAGCGGCGCGGGCTCGGGCGCGTGCTCGAGGGCGCCGGCGTGGTCTTCGCCGCCCGCGCGCTCCTGCGGGATCGCGCCGAACTCCATGTCGTCTTCGCCGCCCGCGCCGCCGCCGAGATCGACCTCGCCGAAGGCCATGCCGCCGGCCTGCGCCGAGGCGCCGAGCCCGCCCGGAACGCTCGGCGGCGCGGGGATCGACGGGGTCTCGATCTCGCCGAAGCCAGGGGCTTCGTTCGCCTGGATCCTGAGCGATGGCGACTTCTGCGCCCCCCTCGGCGCCTCGAGCTCGCCGCCGAACGTCGGCGCGCTCGGCGAGGCGCCGAGGTGCAGCGCGTCGCTCGACCCCGCTTCATCGCCGGGGCCGGGCAGCTCGAGCTCACCGAAATCGGCCATCCCGTGGCTGCCCGAGGTCACCGGCCTCGCGTCGAGGCCGCTCGAGGCTCGCGGGCCCGGCCGCGGCGCGACGTCGAAGTCGAGCTCGCCGAACCCCTTCGCGGTGCCCGATCGCAGCCCGAGGTCGGGCGCGGGCGCCGCGCCGAACAGCTCGGCCGGAGGCGCCGCCAAGTCGAGATCGATCCCGCGCGCCGGGGCGACCGCGGGGCCGACCATCGTCTTGGCGACGCCCAGCTCCGCCGCGCCCCCCTTCGCGAGCGGCTTCGCGATGCTCGGCTCGCGCGCGAGCGGCAGGTTCGCCCCCGCCTCGTCGAAATCGAGGTCGCCGAAATCACCGCTCGGCTTGCGCGTCGCGGCCGCGATCGGCAGATCGCGCTCCCCAAGGCCCCCCTTGGTCGCCGGCAGGTCGTGCCTTTGGGGTGCG